>JAUMXZ010000053.1:499-9720 GCA_030528905.1 Clostridia bacterium
AAAATACTCGTTTGTACAAGCGACCCTAATATAACAGCAACTATGCTTTCAAAACAGTTTAAAATATATCACAGCTCGGTTAAAGTCCTGCCAAATGATTCAGCGGAATTCTTTAACGATGCTTATAACCAGGAGCACGAAAATTCAGACGCCTTTATGGCTACCAACAAATCAAGAATATCTTTTACACAGGCAATATTATCTTGTGTTAAACTCAGAAGTAATGTAAACGCTGCTATAATAACTCAAATCTTAGTTCTGACTCTTTTAGCCTGCGTTGCAACAATTATTTATTTTAAATTCGGTATCCCTGCGATACAGTCTTTTGAGCTTATCATCTGCGAGTTCTTTATTATTCTGCTGCTGTTTATTGTCTGTCACATAAGAAAATACTGATAAAATAAAAACTCATATCACAAGGAGGTTTATAATAAGTGATAATAATCGGAGAAAAGTTAAACAGTTCTATTAAAAGCGTTTATAATGCAATAAAAGATAAAGACGAAGATTTTATAAAATCTTTGATTGTAAACCAACAAGCAGCCGGTGCTGATTATTTGGATGTCAATGCAGGAGCCTTTTTAGACGAAGAAGAAGAAAATCTCGTTTGGCTTTTAGATAAGGTTTCAAAATATTCAAGTATCGCTCCTGTTATAGATACTCCGGATTCTGAACTTGCTTTGAAAATTGCAAAGAATTATTCAGGTCCTGACCCGATAATAAATTCTATAACTCTTGAGCAGCCCCGTTTTGATAATATGTTAAATGCTGCAAAATGCTGTAATGCGGGACTTGTCGCCCTATGTGTTGATGACGAGTCAGATGATATCCCTTCTATCGCTTATAAGCTATCAGACAAGCTTGTACAAAACGGTCTTGATTACAGTAAAATATATATCGATCCACTCATAAAGCCGCTTAGCTCCGGCGAGGGCTTTGGTCTGGAAGCACTTAACAACATAAAACTTATAAGAAAAGAGCTGCCCGATATCCACATAGTCTGCGGCCTTAGCAATATCTCTTACGGACTTCCGAAAAGAGCTGTGCTTAATCGCGCTTTTTTAACCTGCGCTATGTTATCAGGTCTTGACAGCGCAATAATAAATCCTCTTGATAAGGATCTTATGTCCTGTATATATGCTGCAGATGTAATTTTAGATAATGATGAATATTGTATGAATTATATTCAGGCTTATAAAGAACAAAAAATTTAAAGAACAAAAATTTAGTGAGGTGTAAATTTTAAGTATGTTTAAAAATAAAAATATTACCAAAAGAATAATAGTTTGTCTTATTACAATTTGTTTTATCGTGTCAAATCTATCATTTTATTCATTAGCTTTACAAAACGAAGAAACTTCTCTTTCTTATGATGAGGCTATAAATTCTCAGATTTCTGATCTGTACAAGTCCTCTTTAGATGCAGAAGACTTTGAAGAAAACATCGATAATGAGGAAACTACTGAATCTGAGACATCTTATGGATGGGTTTTATCAGAAGATAATATGTGGATGCTCTTGGACGAAAACGGTCAGATGTATACAAGCTGGGCCTATGTTGAGGATCAATGGTACTTTTTTGCCGCTAACGGAATTATGCAAACCGATTGGGAATACATTGATAATCTATGGTACTACTTTAATGCAAGCGGCACTATGGCAACCGGCTGGAGCTTCATTGACGGTTTATGGTATTACTTTAACGAAAATGGTTCTATGGCAACCGGCTGGAATTTGATCAACGGCGTATGGTACTACTTTAATGCAAGCGGCGCTATGCTGACCGGCTGGGGCTTTATTGACAACAAATGGTACCTTTTTGATGACCTTGGTGCTATGCAGATCGGTTGGAGATTGATAGATAACGATTGGTACTACTTCAAAGCAAACGGAGCTATGGCTGTAAACGGCTGGTATACTATAGACGGAAAAAGACACCACTTTAACGACAAAGGCCAAATGTCTTCAGGATTACAGCAAGTTGGCCAGAGTGTCTATTATCTTGATTCCTCAGGAGTAAGACAAACAGGCTGGCAATATGTTAATGATACATATATGTTCTTTAAGTCAAACGGTGAGTTGCAATCAACCTGGAGAATGGATAAGACTCCCGGCACAATAACTACAAACACCGGCGAAACATTCAGTTATTCCTCCAAGATGATAGGTTCCTGTACTGCATATACTGCACATCCGGGTGCATTAACATCAACAGGTGCTCCTGCTCAATATGGTTATGTAGCAGTTGACCCTAAGGTTATACCTTATCACTCAGAGCTTTACATAGTATCTTGTGACGGAAGCCTGGTTTACGGTAAGGCTTATGCCAAAGATACAGGCGGAGTGATGCGTTCCGGAAACAGACTTGCCGACTTGTTCTACAACTCTACCAGTGAATGTGTTAACTTCGGTGTCAGAGATATGGTAATCTATATCAAATAATTACCATCTCCCCTGCAATTTTACCGTTTTATCAAAATTGTATAAAAAAAATTAAAAAACTCTTGTATTTTTTCTTTAAATGTTGTATTGTACCCGATAATAGGAATTATATTATCGGATACTTCTAAGTTAGATTGTTTCTGTTTTTATTGATATTCTTATAAAATAATAATGCAATATGAGGTAAGTTATTATGAACATCGTTATTATAGGAGCCGGAAAATTTGGATTTAAACTTACACAGATATTAAGTAATGAAAACCACAATATCACAGTCATAGATATTTCAGAACATAAAATAGATCGTTGTGTTAATTACTTCGATGTATTAGGCATTACAGGAAACGGAGCAAACTATGATCTTCTTATGGAAGCCGGTGTTTGCGATGCGGATATAGTTTTAGCACTAACAGAATCTGATGAAAAAAATATGCTGTGTTCTATGATCGCCCGCAAGATGGGCGCTAAGAGGACCATTTCAAGAGTCAGAAATTCAGAATACTATGATCAAATAGCCTTTTTAAGATCAGAGCTTGGCATTGATATGTTTGTTAATCCTGATTTGGAGGCTGCTGAAGAAATCTCAAGAATTTTGATGCTGCCCCAGGCTACACAGGTCGAAGCCTTTGCTAACGGCCGCATTGATTTTGTGGAGCTCAAAGTTAAAGAAGGCGGCAAATTAGCAAATTTAAAAGTTAACGATATACTCAGAAAAACTTACGCCAAAGTCTTAATCTGCGCAGTTGAAAGAGATAATGAAGTATATATTCCTAAGGGAGACTTTACTCTTAAAGTCGGAGATACTATCTATATTTCCGCATCACATCAGAATATATGCAACTTTATTGAATCACTTGACGAGAAAAAGAAATATATAAAAACTGTTTTGATAATTGGCGGCGGAAGAATTACCTATTATACAGCAAAGCAGCTTTTGAAGTTGAATATGAGAGTTAAAATCATAGAGAAAAATGAGCAAAAATGCTTTGAGCTGAGCGAAAAATTTGACAAAATCACCGTTATTCACGGAGATGCTACAGACCATCATCTGCTCGAAGAGGAGAATATTGATAACATAGATGCGTTTTTAGCTCTCACCGGCGACGACAGAATAAATGTTATACTGTCTATGTACGCTCAGTCTAAAAATGTGAAAAAAATCGTTACAAAAGTCTCAGGTATGATGCTTGATTCATTACTTGATCACATAGGCCTTGATACAATTATATGCCCAAAAGATATCGTATCAAACCAAATATTAAGCTATGTCCGGGCAAACAGTAATGCCAAGGCAAGTAACGTTCAAATGCTTTACCGAATAGTAAACGAAAAGGCCGAAGTCTTAGAGTTTCATATATCCGACAAAGATTCTATAACCGGTAAACGATTGTCTGAGATCAATATAAGAGAAGATGCTTTAATTTCCTGCATAAGCAGAAATAATAAAATAATCACTCCGAGTGGTAATGATATTATTAAATCAGGCGATAGAATATTAGTCGTTACAACATCTAAAAATGTTATGTCCATAGATGATATTTTTTAATATTCTCGGAGGTATAAAATGAATTATAGAATAATTTGCAATATACTCGGTAAAATTATGTATATTCTTGCGTTGCTTCTTATTATCCCTATAATCGTTGCAATAACCTATAAAGAATCTGATAAGATTATTTATTTTCTAATAGCCATATCTGCCTCTGTTTTCACAGGCTCTATATTACTTTCAAAAAAAGCTAAGACAAACAGATTATACGCAAGAGAAGGCTTTGTTATCGTGGCATTAGCGTGGATTTTTGTTTCAATCATCGGCGCATTACCGTTTTATCTGAGCGGCGAAATTCCATCTTTTGTAGACGCTCTTTTTGAAACCGTTTCAGGCTTTACTACTGCCGGGTCCTCAATTTTAAACGATATTGAGTCTATGTCTACATCGCTTCTTTTCTGGCGAAGCTTTACTCACTGGATCGGCGGTATGGGAATACTTACCTTTGTTATGATGTTTCTTAAAAACCATAACGGTAATTTTATGCACATAATGAGGGCTGAAACAAGTGGCCCGGTTGTAACAAAATCTGTTTCTAAAATAGATATCACCGCAAGAATTTCATATATAATCTATTTTGTCCTGACAGCTGCTCAGACTTTTCTTCTTATTTTAGCTAAAATTCCGGTTTTTGATAGTATAACCATAGCAATGTCAACAGCAGGTACCGGCGGATTTTGTATAAAGAATCAAAGTATTGCTTTTTATAATAATCCTGCTGCAGAAGTAATTTGCGCTGTTTTTATGATTCTTTTCGGCGTCAGCTTCGGAGTATTCTTTCTTTTTTGCACCAGGAATTGGAAGTTAGGCTTTAAAAACAGCGAATTAAGAGTCTATTTTGCTGTTGTAATTATTGCTATTGCTATAGTAGCTTTTCAAATAAACGGAATATATAATAACCCGCTTGATTCTTTACGACACGCTCTTTTTAATGTCGCGACTATAATAAGTACCACCGGTTTTGTTACCGTTGACTATAATATATGGCCGTCTACGGCGATTTTTGTTCTGCTGTTTTTAATGTTTCTGGGCGGCTGCTCAGGTTCTACTGCCGGCGGAACAAAGGTCTTCAGAAGCCTTACGGTATTTAAAGACCTGCTTGCCAAAATCAAACATGTTACTAATCCTAATTCTGTCAGACCTGTTAAAATCAACGGCAAAATCGTGGAGCAAAAAGTTATAAATGTTATCTATATTTATTTTGTTGCCTATGCACTTATATTCTTAGTGTCTGTTTTCATTTTCACCCTTTATAATTACGATCTAACAACCAGCTTTACTGCTGTTCTTACCTGTTTTAATAATGTCGGACCGGGAGTGGGCGAAGTTATAGGACCAAAACAAAACTTTGCATCTATAAATGATGTTTGTAAGCTTCTGCTTACATTTGATATGCTTATCGGCAGACTTGAAATATTCCCCATTTGTATCTTGTTTATGCCAAGTACGTGGAGAAAAGTAATATAGCTTTTGATTAGGAGAAAGTCAATGAAAAAAAGAATTACACTGTCCGTTCTGTTACTGTTTATTTTATCAATTTTTTCAGCGTGTGAGCTTGATAGTACCGATTCTAAACTTGCCTCCTCTGCCCCGGTTTCTGCTGTAAGCTCTGACTTTGCTGTCACCTACATAGATGTCGGCCAGGCAGATGCCGCTTTAGTCTCCTGTGAGGGCAAACATATGCTCATAGACGGCGGTAATGTAGAGGATTCAAGCGTTATTGTTTCGTTTCTCAGTTCAAAAAATGTAAATTATATCGACTATGTAATCAACTCTCACCCGGACGAAGATCACGTGGGCGGACTTGCAGGTGTGTTGGCAAAATTCAGCGTTGGCCACGCCTATTCATCTGTTAGTCAGTATTCAAAAACTCCGTTTAATAATTATAAAAAATATGCCAATGCACAAGGACTTGAAATAGAAGTTCCAAAAGCCGGCGATTCCTTTAATTTGGGAAGCAGTAAGGTAGATATATTATCCCCTCATAAAGACTATGGCGATGTAAATGATAACTCCATTGTTCTTAAAGTTACTTACGGTGCCACAACTTTTATGTTCACAGGTGATATATCCATAGATGTTGAAGATGATTTAGTCGATATGGGACTTGACTTATCTACAACCGTACTCAAAGTTGCTCACCACGGAAGCAAACATTCAACAGGCTATATATGGCTAAGAGAGTCTATGCCTGAATATGCCGTTATAAGCGTTGGTAAAGATAATCGTTACGGTCATCCTACAGAAAACACACTGAGCCGACTGCGCGATGCTGAGGTTAATGTTTACAGAACCGATCTTCAGGGTAATATTACAGCTGTGAGCGACGGCAAAAATGTGTCTTTCCAAACTTATCTTGATGCTGATGCTTCTTCAGTTAATCCGACTATAAAAGATAAAGAGGAACAGGATCTTTCATATATAGGAAATATAAACAGCAAAACTTTCCATAGTCCCTCTTGTACCGGACTGCCGGCTGAAAAGAATCGTGTTTATTTTGCAAGCAGAAAAGAAGCTCTTAATGAAGGCTATACTCCCTGTCAAAAGTGCAGCCCGTAAAATAATATGAAATTGGAGAATATTATGCGCTTAGATAAATTTTTGAAAGTTTCCAGAATAATAAAAAGACGAAGTGTTGCAAATGAATTTTGTGACGCTCAGAGAGTTTGTGTCAACGGTAAAATAGCCCGTGCATCACATAAGCTTAAAATCGGCGATGTCATTGAAGCTGATTTAGCAAACAGACATATAAAAATTAAGGTCATATCCCTTAATGAAACAGTCAGAAAAGAAAACTGTACCGACTTATATTCAATCGTTGATTAGTATTTGTTCCAAAGGACTTATAATATGGAAGAACTTACCTATAAAACAGAGGAGTTTGAAGGCCCTCTTGACCTTCTGCTCTATCTTATATCAAAAAATAAACTTGATATATTCGATATTTGTATCGAGGAGCTTGTCAGCCAATATCTTAGACAGATAGAAAATATAAAATCTAACAATATGGAGCTATCAAGCGAATTTGTACAAATGGCTGCAAGACTTATATACTTAAAAACTATATCTCTTCTACCTAAAAACCCTGAAGCTAAAACCTTAAAGGAGGAACTTCAGGGTCAACTTGTAGAATATCAAAAGTGTAAGCAGGCAGCAAAAACTTTTTCAAAAATTATTTCCTTCGACCGCTTTTGCCGTGCTGTGACAGTTTTAGAAAAAGATAATAAATATACCGCTAAAATCGAAATGTCTGATATCCTGCAATCTTATAAAAACATATTGTTAGCAGATAAACAAACTAGAGCTGATGATGATGTAGCAGAATCTCTTTCTCATATCGTAAAAAGACCTATAATATCCGTTAAATCAAAGGAAATAGCTATTCTTAATGCTATGTATGATAACCGCAAGCTGAATTATAAATCTTTGTTTTGTGACAGTAGGACAAGATCTGATTTAGTAGCTACTTTTTTAGCCTTACTTGAATTGGTTAAGGAAAATCGTATCAGTATAGTATATGACAAGTGTTGTGTTAAAGACCCTGTTCTTGTATTGAATTTAGGTGGTGAGAAATTTGAACAGTAATGATATAACTGCAGCTGTTGAAGCTATATTGTTTGCTTATTCAGAACCGATAAGCCCTCAGAAGCTTGCCGAAATTATCAATGTTCCTGTTAAACATATAAAAAATTCATTGAAAAATTTAGAAGAATCTATGTCAGATAATAATCGCGGCATAAAACTTATCTGTCTTGACGGCAAATATCAGTTTTGTACAAAGGAAAAATTCTCAGATTATATAAAAAATGCCCTATCTGTTAAAAAAAACACTAAGCTTTCTCAATCACTACTTGAAATTTTAGCTATAATAGCGTATAATCAACCTGTTACCAAAAGTTTTGTCGAACAAATCAGAGGTGTCGACTGCTCTTATGGAATATCTACTCTTTTATCAAAAGAACTAATAGATGAGGCCGGTCGACTAAATCTTCCCGGTAAACCAATTACATATAAGACTACTGATAATTTTTTAAGATGTCTTGGCATTTCAAATCTTGATCAGCTGCCCGATGTCACAAAAGCTTTGGATTCGGAATATATTCTTTCACAAGAACAGGTAAAACTTACTTTGAAAATGTGATAAGCAAGGAGTGGATACAATATGATAGTTCTTTATATAATATTAGCTATACTTCTTATCCTGTTTTCTTTGCTTTTTATCCCTGTTAATATATACTTTGATCTTCTTGCAAAATTTATGCCGCAAGATGAATCTTCCGAGAAAGTTTTCCGCTTTAATTTTACCCTTAAATGGTTGTTTATCAAAAAGAATTTCACTTCGGAAAAAGAAGCAAAACAGGACCAGCCAGCTGATGATAAACCTGCTGAGCCTGAAAGCTCTGAGGACAAGCCTGAGAAAAGTGAAAATACCCTTTTAGATAAACTGAAAACCATTATATCAAATCGTAGTGTTTCTGAAATTTCCGATTTGATAAAAAATCTTCTTGTATTATTAAAGGACTTATTTGTAAATATATTAAAACATACAAAGATATCAAACCTTAATTTTAATCTGTGTTTGGTCGGCTCTGATGCTTATCGGACTGCTTTGTATTACGGAAAAGCTTGTGGTGTTGTCTATCCTGTGCTGTCTTATCTTAAACATTACCCCAAGATATTTTTAAACCCGGAAATGAATGTGTATTCCGGATTTTTATCTGCACAATCTCAGACAGACTTTAGTGTGAAAATTCGTGTAATTCCGTTTTTTTTAATAAAAAATGTACTAATATTCCTTTTAAAAGCTCTTATGCTTTTAAAGAATAAAAAATAGTAGGAGTGTGTTGTTATGAGTTCAAAAAACATTGAAGAATTGTTGGGTGCCACGATTGAAGAAATCAGAAAATCAGTCGATACTGAAGCTGTTATAGGTCAAGCTATAACAACAGAAGATGGCACTATCGTAATCCCTGTTTCAAAAGTCGCTTACGGCTTTGCTTCCGGAGGTTCTGATTTCCCTGTGAAAAATCCTAATGCCAAGGAAACTTTCGGATTCGGCGGCGGCGGCGGAGCCGGTGTTTCTGTTACTCCGGTTGGATTTTTAGTAATAGCCGGTAATAACATAAGAATGATTCAAATAGAGCCTTACAATAACTCCATTGACAGAATAATCGAGGCTACCCCTGTTATTATCGACAAAATATCCGAGAAAATAAAAGAATTCTCTGCT
>JAUMXZ010000119.1 GCA_030528905.1 Clostridia bacterium
CAGCATTATCTATATTATCAACTATGGCAACCCTGCTAAGAAGGTTGCTTATAATATTTTCATAAAGTGCATCAGTTTTACAGAGCTTATCAGCCATAGAAATAAACCCGGTTATATTTTTTATTTTAAAATCGTCAAAGAAGCGAGGTTTAATAACAGAAACCGGTAAAAATGTAGCTCTGCCGATATTTTTTTGTTTCAAAATAGCGATAGCCTGTTTAGCGGACTGTTCATCTTTACAGACTATATGCTGAGCAGATGCACCAAGAGCAGTTTCTAAAGCTGTTCTGTAATGGCTTTCGACATCTATAAGTTTTGACACAGAAGAGTATATTCCGTGAATATAATTTTGTTGAGCCTGTTTGACAACAAATTTTACACTTTTACTATAGCCTTCCATATTTTTCTCTAATTCTTCAAGTATTTGAGCTTGCTTTAGTTTTTCGTTCTGGAGCAGCAGCTGTTGATTTTTAGAGATGTTTTCGTTATCAATATCTTTTTGAAGCAATTCGATATTTCTATATATAGTTTCAATATTATTTTTTAATTCAGTTTGTTTTTCTGTTATTTTATTTTTTATATTTTGATAGTCTACAGCAGTAGAAGATATATCATTTAATCGTTTGTTTAAAGCGTTGAATCGTTGAGAATATTCAATTTTTTTATTATTAAGGTCATCTATAGTAGAAGCAAGTCTTACCATATCCATATTTTTATCAACAAGATTCTTATTTGTTTTATCCAACAGATCGGAAATATCTTTTTGTTTGGTAAAATTTACTTTTAGCTGTTCTGACAGATTTTCAAGTTTGAAAGAATCAGTTTGAATTTTATCTTTAATAATATCAAGTGAAGTTAAGAGTGATTGTTTTTTCTCAGAGATAGATTTAATCTTAGAATTGATAGTATTATTTTGTTCTTGAAGTTTTGTAATTTGATCTTTCAAACGAGAAATATTTTCTTCATTATGAGAGATATCATTTTTATACACGATAATATTATTCTTAGTTTGAGATAAGTTTTGTTCTGTTAACGAGAGCTCATCCCGACTTTTACTGATATTCAAAGAAAAATTATTTATATTTATGTAGTTATCGTCTAAGAGCTTCTGAACTTTTTCAAATTTTTGATTGTTTTCGGCTTCTCGTTCTTTTGCAATAAATATCTTATTTTCCTGTTCTTTTAAAAGTTTTTCAGAACGAGTTAAATTATCAAGCCATATACCGATTTGGAGATCTTTTTTATCCTGAGCATATTTTAAGAATTTAGAAGCTTTTACTGACTGTTCTCTTAAAGGTTCTACCCGTTCTTCAAGTTCTTTAAATATATCATTAAGTCTTAGTAAATTTTCTTCTGTTTTATCAAGTTGTTTTTGAGATTCTAATTTTCTGTATTTGAACTTAGATATACCCGCAGCTTCTTCAAAAATTTCGCGGCGTTCGCCTGATTTTGAAGAAACTATCTCATCAATTTTACCTTGACCTATAATACTATAGCCATCACGACCAAGACCGGTATCCATAAAAAGTTCATTAAGATCTTTTAGTCTGACATTTTTTCCATTTAGTTTATATTCACTATCACCGGTTCTGTAATATCTACGGGTGACAGAAACTTCATCCTCATCTATATTTAGTCTTCTGTCGCTGTTATCAATAACAAGAGTAACCTTAGCAAAGCCTTTTGATTTTCTTTTATCAGTACCGTCAAACACAATATTTTCCATTTTGGAACATCTTAGAGCTTTAACGGATTGCTCCCCTAAAACCCAGCGTATAGCATCGCTTATGTTACTTTTTCCGCTGCCGTTAGGACCTACAACAGCAGTAATACCCTTATCAAAAGTTAGTTTGGTTTTATCCGGAAAAGTTTTAAATCCTTGTAATTCTAATGATTTAAGTAGCATAAAAACACCTGCTTATAGAGTTCGTTTGTTTTTCACAATAAGATTTTGTGTAGGTATTGACGGATTTGAGTTTACAGCGACATTATATGACATGCTTTTAAATTTTAAGATATTTGATCTTTTTTGTCCTGTCATTTTTGATAAATCCTTAGGATTTACCGATATAATAAAATCTCTGTCATCAGGGAAATCAGTTTTAATTATATGTAGAGCTTTATTAAATAGAATTTGGCTCTGACAAATTTCCCTTAACGATGGGTGATAAACTCCGGCGACTTTGTTATTTTTGAGGTCATCGCTATAGTGAAGACCAAGTCTGATAACAGGAATAT
>JAUMXZ010000054.1 GCA_030528905.1 Clostridia bacterium
AACATCCTGATATTTGTTTATCAGGTAATCGATGTTTTTTTGAGGCATATAGTTAAGCGAAAACATATTTTTATTATCAAAGTCATCCGGTTTCATCAAATTATAATAGCCGTATGAACAAATTGAGGCTATGAAACATTTTTCTCTCATAGAAAATCTCACCTTCCTTTATATTAAGATATGCAGGAAGGTGAGATAATATTTACTCAGATTTATTTAAAACTTAATTCATTTTGTATATCGTGAGGTTGTGTAAAAGTCATATTGGGGTAAACTTCTGATAAAAGATCAGAATCAAAATATTTGTCCATAAATTCATCAACAACGCCTTGTGAAGGAATACCGTTTACTCTTTCAGAGTTTCTATGTACTGCAAGGGCAGATACAGTTATGTCGAAAGCAAGAAAAACAGCCAGGATAACAGATATTATTCTGATTGGCTTTTTGTGTAAAGTCTTAAAGAAACGCTCAAAAAGCGGCAGGATAACACTGACATAAGCAAGGCTTAGAAGTCCCCATAAGAGCGAGTAGAAAAGATTTGTCCGGCCGTTGAGGTTGAAAGCAGAATCACTGTACTCCCAGGAAACAGCACCTAAGACATATTCCATAGCAAAAGAAGAGAAAAACTCAACAAAGGCGCCGATAAGACAGCCTAAGAAGAAGATCACATACTTTTTGGACTTTGTCATACTTCTTAATACAGAGTCATACACCAAAGCACCTATGCCGTAAACAGGTATTAAAGGCTCATAAATAAGCCCCTGCCGACATTCATAACGCCCTGTTACTGCAAAAGCGTAAATAGTTTCCAAAATAAAGCCTATAAGGGAACAGATATAAAACAACCAAAAATACCGGTAGGTTTTACTCTTAAAACTTCTGAGCCACTTTACAAATATATTTTTGTTCATAATTTCAGCTCCTTAAATAATATATTTAACCAGAGTCCAATATTATGTATTAACTGCAAAATAAGGAGGCGGATAAAAGTGTTTGGTGTTCCTGTTTATATTATTATACTAAGCATATTTTTATTATTGATTCTCATAGAAGTTTTTTCAAATCATAGGCATCCGTTTTGGAATGCGCTTCTCGGTAGTTTTTTAGGAATAGCAGCACTGATATGTACAAATATCGCAGCAGCTTTCACAGGGGTTAAGATATGTATAAGTGTTTTGAGTTTAGCAATAGCCTCACTTGCCGGAATACCCGGAGTTGCGATGATGATAATTATTGATCTTATTACATAATTTTTATTTTTTTACGCTTATCTTTTTTTCTTCACCTTTTATTATACGCTGTATATTTGACTTATGCTTTGCGACTACGATTAAGGAAATAATGATAAAACTGATACAGGCTACTATTATATATCCTACGCTGTAATTGGAGTTTGGGTTGTTGGTGTTGGGAAGAAAGTCAAGAAAGAAGGTTATAAGAAATGTTGATATTGGCAAACTGATTGCTGCTGATATTGATGATAAGGAAATAATTTTACTTATCAAAAAGACTGCAATAAAGACTATAAAAGCGGCGATGAATATTCTGTAATCAATAAAGAGCATAGTTCCGGCAACGGTAATTACACCTTTACCGCCTTTGAAATTGAAAAAACAGGGATACATATGTCCTAATATACAGAAAATTCCGGCAAGATATTGCATAATTTCAAGTATGAGAAAGCTTTTCATACCGTTGAAAACCAAGTGGTTAAATATCAATGTTGCTAAAAATATTGATAAAACAGCTTTTAGAAAGTCGAATACAAATGTAAGAATAGAAGGGATTACGCCGACGCATCTTAAAACATTTGTAAATCCGGCATTACCGCTTCCCATAGTTCTGACATCTGCATGACTGAACAGTCTTGTAAATATTATGGAGAAGCTAAGACTGCCTAAAATATAACTTACAGCCATAGTCAGCAAGAATTGTAATGAATAGTCGCTTAAAAAATGTATTATCTGCATATAAATAACTCCTGAAATATTATTTTTCCCGCTTATTTCTTGAAACGATTCTTATAGGAGTGCCCTCAAAGCCAAAGGTATCCCGTATCTGATTTTCAAGATAGCGCTGGTAAGAAAAGTGGAACAGTTCAACCTCGTTTACAAAAAACACAAATGTAGGAGGCTGAGTTTTTATCTGGGTAGTATAATATATTTTAAGTCGTTTACCTTTATCAGTAGGCGGCTGGACTCTCAGGGTTGCCTGGGCTAACATATCGTTTAAAACACCGGTAGAAACGCGCTTTGTGCTTGAAAGATAAACATCGTTTATAAGCGCAAAAAGTTCATTTAATCTCAGGCCTGTTTTTGCAGAAATAAAGATGAAAGGCGCATAGGACATAAAAGAGAAATCTCTTTGCAGATTCTTTTTATATTCCTTCATAGTATTTGAATCTTTTTCGATGCTGTCCCACTTATTAACAGCAATTATACAAGCCTTACCGGCTTCGTGAGCAAGTCCGGCGACTTTTGAATCCTGTTCGGTAAAGCCCTCGTTTGCGTCGATCATAATTATACAGACATCAGAGCGTTCTATTGCGGCCTTAGCTCGTATTACGCTGTACTTTTCTATGTTATCATAGACTTTCTTCTGTCTTCTCAGCCCTGCTGTATCGGTGAAAATGAAATTTCCGTAAGAATTATTTACCGAAGTATCTATTGCATCTCTTGTAGTTCCGGCAAGATTTGAAACAAGGCATCTTTCTTCATTGGTAATTTTATTTATAAGCGATGATTTACCTACATTTGGTTTTCCGACTATAGCAACTTTTATTGTATCATCATCATTTTCACAGCTGTCATCAGGGAGAAACTCGCAGATCTTATCGAGCAGATCACCTGTGCCGTGTCCGTGAACAGACGAAAGTGCTATAGGGTCGCCAAGGCCGAGGTTATAAAATTCATAAAAGTCATCAGGAGGGCTGCCAACAGAATCACACTTATTGACACAGAGAATAATTGGTTTACCGCTTTTTTGTAAAATATCAGCAACTTCCATATCTGTTGATACAAGTCCTGATCGTACATCTGTCATAAAAACGATGACATCCGCACAGTCTATTGCTATTAAAGATTGGTTTAAGATTCCTTTTGATATGTTATCTTCTGACTGCATATCTATTCCGCCGGTATCCACAAGAGAAAAGTTTTTGTTGTTCCATTCGCAGGTGCCGTATATTCTGTCTCGTGTTACTCCGGGGGTATCTTCAACTATAGCCTTTTTTTGTCCGGTCAACTTGTTAAACAGTGTTGATTTACCGACGTTTGGTCTGCCAACCACAGCTACAATACTCATTTATATATCACATCCCAAAATATTTTTTAAAAATATCTCTCCATCATTTTCAACAGCTCTTATTTTGACATTCAAAGCAGACTCAAGTTTGCTTAAAGACATCGAGTCAAGAAAGATATCCTCATCACTTTTCAGCATAGTTTTTGCAATTAAAAGTTCGTCTTTCAGATCTTTATCTTTTAGCTGATCTATTAAATCTTTTCCGGTTATAAGACCTGATACAGTTATATTTTCGCCAAAAAAGTTATTATCTATTTTATATACATTACATTCAATGTTAGTAAATATACTTGTAATTTTATCAACAAGTTTATTTATAAAATCAAAAGCAGATACTCCCGTAGCTATACTTATTTTTCTTTGAGTGTTAATGTTATAGGTGTTTTGTTCTAAAGCAAAGTCCAATTCACTTTCCATTAAGGCCATCATTCCGACGCCGTTTTCAAGCTGTTCAAAATCGCCGTAATAATCACTTGTCGGGAGTTGTTTTTGTGCTTTCAAATAAATCTCATCAGCACAATATGCAATATGATTTCCAAATTCATTATAACAATTCTTAGCAAACTCTTCAACAATATTTATAGTCCTGAGTGCATCCTGTCTGGAAAAACAGCGAAGAGGGAATAGGTTATCCCTGAATTTGGTAAGCCCAACCGGTACAACCGCAATATTTTGAACGCTTGGATAAAGTTCTTTTAGTTTCAAAAGAGTATATAATAGGTTATCACCATCGTTAATTCCGGGACAAACTACAAGTTGGCAGTTTATTTTTATTGAGTGTTCACAGAATTTATATAAAGCATCAAGTGACTGACCTGCTTTTTTGTTGCCCATCATCAGGCATCTTAGCTCTTTATCCATTGTATGAACCGAGATATTAACAGGGCTTATATGCAGTTTAATAATTCTGTCTATTTCTTTTTGAGTAAGGTTAGTAAGGGTGATATAATTTCCGAACAGAAAAGAGAGTCGTGAATCGTCATCTTTAAAGTACAGACTTTTTCTTAACCCCTTTGGAAGCTGGTCTATAAAGCAGAATATACATTTATTAAGACAATGTCGCTGTTTATCCATAAGATAAGTTTCAAACTCCAGTCCCAATTCTTCATACTCGCGTTTTTTTATAAAGATGTGATAAGGTTTGCCAAATTCATCTTCAAGCTCAAGATCAAGAAGTCTGTTTAATTGATAAAATCTATAGTCAAGCACATCTGTTATCTCATTTGAATTTATACTTAAAAGCTTACTGTTTGGGCATATCCCTGCGTTATAAGCAGGTGAAAACTTTTCAATACTTTTGATTAAAACGGCCATAAATAATCCCCCCTTGAATGAATGTAAAAGAGTTAATAAAAAATCGGGTTTAAGGAAAAAACAGTAAAAAAATAGAGAGGATTACTCCTCCCTAAGAAAAATAAACGACATAATTAAGCCTCGACATTTAAAACCTTTCTATCGTTGTAATAGCCGCAGTTTTTGCAAACTCTGTGTGAAAGTTTATACTCTCCACAATGCGGACATGTTGCCAAAGCCGGAGGATTCAACTTCCAATTTGCGCGTCTTTTATCTCTTCTTGACTTTGAAACTTTACCGGTAGGTACTGCCATATTAAACACCTCCCCTGAAATTTAAAACTAAACAGATTTTTAAAATAAAGCATAGATAGAACTAATTTATACTTTTATCAATGATCAATGCTCAAAAACAAAGCCCTGACAAAATCTTCATCAAAGCAATATACTCCATTATATATTCAATAATTCGATTTGTCAATGATTTTTATTCTATTATTTGCAATTTTGCAAACAGTTATATAAAATATAGAATAAGAAGGAAATTAAAATTAAAAACAGAGGTGGATATAATGGATAAAATAAGCGATAAATATTTTTTTTCTATGCTGTCGAGAATGAAGAATATAAACAGATGGGGTTTAATGAGGAATACAAATGATGAAAATTTAAGCGAACACAGCTTAGACACAGCAGTAATAGCACATATTTTAGCAATTATCAAAAACAAAAAATTCAATGGGAACATTGACCAGGAGCGGGTTGCCGTATTAGCAATATTTCACGATGCAACAGAGGTTATAACCGGAGACCTGCCGACACCGGTTAAATATTACAACGACAGAATAAGAAAAGCATATGCCGAGATCGAAGAAAATGCCCAAAAGAAATTGTTGTCAATGCTGCCGGATTATTTACAGGATGAGTATAAAGATATTCTGTGCCCAAATGAAAAGGAAGCTGAACTATGGAAAGAAGTAAAGGCAGCAGATAAGCTGTCAGCTTTAATAAAGTGCATACAGGAAAAAAATATGGGTAACAATTCAATCAAGAATATGAATATGCCGGAAGTTGATTATTTTATTAAGAACTTCCTGCCGGCTTATAGTCTTACATTAGATGAACAGCAATAATATTGTAATATAAGAATAAATTTTGGCCTTTGTGAATATAATTCATAAAGGAGTGAGTTAATTTGAAGTTTTTTATCGTTACAAGAGGAAAAGCAATAACGATATTATCGTGTGTCATTATTGCGGTTTTTACGTTGGCTATAAGTGTTAATACTGCGACAGTTGCAGTACAAACGATGGCAGAAAAGAGGAAAATTCCGATATATTGCGTAGAAAAAGGTGATGACGAGAAGGTAGTGAGCATTTCTTTTGATGCTGCCTGGGGGAATGAACAGACAAACGAGCTTATAGATATTTTAGATAAGTATAATGTGAAAACGACATTTTTTGTAGTCGGAGATTGGGTAGATAAATACCCGGAATCAGTAAAAGCTATATATGATGCCGGACACGAAGTCTGTAATCATTCGGATTCTCACCCGCATTTAACAGAAAAAAGCCAGGAACAAATCAGACAGGAAATTAGCAAGTGTAATGATAAAATTGAAAAAATCACGGGAGTAAAACCGATTTTATTCAGACCCCCATATGGTGATTACGATAATAAGGTTGTCAGCACAGCAGAAGAATTGGGAATGTACTGCATACAATGGGATGTAGATTCTTTGGATTGGAAGGACCCAACCCCTGATCAAATGAAAGAAAGAGTTTTATCTAAGGTAAAAAATGGATCAATTGTCTTGTTTCATAACGGAGCGGCAAATACACCTAAGACGCTGCCGATGGTGCTTGAGGGGCTTTTAAGTCAAGGCTACAGCATCGTACCAATATCAGAACTGATACATAAAGATACATATACAACAGATAATAACGGTATGCAGTTAAAACCAGGCATAGAGTAAAGCTGAAATATACATTTTAAATGTATATTTATAAAAATTTTTGCATCAAGAGTAAAAAAATAGCTTTTTACTCTTGATTTATTATTTTTGTTGTGATATAATCATATCGTTGCTGGTGTGGTGGAATAGGTAGACACAAGGGACTTAAAATCCCTCGGTACTTAAATACCGTGCCGGTTCGAGTCCGGCCACCAGCACCATTTTTGTTCTCTACCCCTGTGCTGTTGTGGCTCAATGGTAGAGCACGTCACTCGTAATGACGGGGTTGTGAGTTCGATTCTCACCAGCAGCTCCAAAATCGGTCTCTCTGAGCTGAGAGGCTTATTTTTTTACCCAAATGTGAAAAGAGAGGAAAGTTTAACTCAGAGTTTTACGAAACTGTAATATGATAACCAATTTCGATTTTAATAAATGTAACCCCGATGACCTTAGTGTTTCATCACTTGCGTTTGTCGGAGATGCTGTGTTTGATCTTATGATTAGATCTCACTATGTAAGCCTGTCAAACAGCCAGGCTAAAGACCTTCATCAGAAAACTGTTAAATGCGTCTGCTGCGAAGCTCAGGCGAATTTTATGAAAATAATACTGCCTCATCTTACCGAAAAAGAATTAAGTATATATAAAAGAGGCAGAAACTATCATACTGCACATATACCTAAAAAATCAACCGTGGCCGACTACCATCAGGCTACGGCACTGGAAGCGCTTTTGGGCTATATATACCTAAAAGAAGATCACGAAAGACTTTTTGAGATCTTTTCTCTGATTAAGGAACAGTTGTTGTAAATATTATTTAAAAAAAACATATTTTAGGTGACATTTATAAGGAAATAGTGTATAATTAACTCATTGCTATCTGTTAGCAATGAGTATTTTTATTCTATGCTGATAGAATTAAATTTTTCGGAGGTGCTTTATGCTAAAAGGAGTTTATAAAGATTTAAAAAGCGGAACCGATATAAGAGGTATCGCTTCTGAAGGTGTTAAAGATGAGCATATAAATCTGACAGATGAAATTGTCGAGGAAATAACACTTGGCTTTGTACAATGGCTTTGTGATGTTCAAAATAAAAAAGGCGATAGCCTTAAAGTTTCTGTAGGACACGATTCAAGAATTTCAGCTGACAGAATCAGTAATATGGTTCAAAAAACATTGCAAAGCACAGGAGTTAAAGTGGTAGATTGCGGACTTGCTTCTACACCATCAATGTTTATGACAACAAGAGATATCGCCTGCGATGCTGCAATTCAAATAACTGCAAGTCATCACCCGTTTAACAGAAACGGACTTAAATTCTTCGTTGAGAGCGGTGGCCTTCAGGCATCTGATATAGAAGCTATATTGGAAAATGCTCAGGAAAAGAAATTCCCGCCAATATTAAACAACGGCTCTGTAAAGAGAATGAAATATATGCAGGTTTATTCAAAACATTTGCGCGATATAATCTGTAAAGGAATAAATGCAGAAGATTATTTGCATCCGCTCAAAGGCTTTAAAATCGTAGTAGACGCAGGAAATGGTGCAGGAGGCTTTTATGCAAGTGATGTACTTGAGCCTTTAGGCGCAGATACTACAGGAAGCCAATTTTTAAATCCTGATGGAATGTTCCCAAATCATATACCCAATCCTGAGAATCCTGTCGCAATTAAGTCAATATCCGACGCAACTAAGGCTAACAACGCAGACTTAGGAGTTATTTTTGATACCGATGTAGACAGAGGCGGAGCTGTTGATTCTACAGGAAAAGAAATAAACAGAAACAGATTAGTCGCTCTTGCAGCAGCTATTGCTCTTGAAGGTAATGAGGGCGGCACTATAGTTACAGACTCTATTACATCAGACGGCTTGAAAGAATATATCGAAGATTATCTCGGAGCAGTTCACTGCCGCTTTAAAAGAGGCTATAAGAATGTTATAAATGAGTCATTAAGACTTAACAGTGAGGGAATTAACTCACCGTTAGCAATAGAAACTTCAGGACACGCAGCATTAAGAGAGAATTATTTCCTTGATGACGGCGCATATCTTGTAACAAAAATTATAATCAAGATGGCAAACCTCAAAAAAGAAGGCAAAAGCATCGAGGAGCTTTTAAAACCTCTGAAAGAGCCAAAAGAAAGCTTAGAGATAAGAATAAAAATAACAGAGGCAGACTTTAAACCTGTGGGTAACGCTTTAATCGCAAAGGTAGAGGAGTTTGCAAACGAAACAAAATCCTGGAAGTTAGCAGACGACAGCAAAGAAGGAGTCAGAGTATCATTCGGCAAACGATCAGGCGACGGCTGGTTCTTACTAAGACTTAGTGTTCATGATCCTGTTATGCCGATAAATATAGAAAGTAATGTTGAGGGCGGAGTTAAGAAAATACTCCAAAATCTGTATGATGTCATTAAAACAGAGTCCGGATTTGATTTTTCAGCTATAGAAAAAGCTCTGCAAGACTAATGAAATTTATATCCTGGAATGTTAATGGACTTAGAGCTTGTATAAAAAAAGGTTTCTTGGAATATTTTAATGAGGTCAAAGCAGACTTCTTCTGTGTACAGGAAATAAAAATGATGAAAGAACAAGCAGAGATCGAGCTGCCCGGATATTATCAGTTTTGGAACTCTGCTCAAAGAAAGGGCTATTCCGGTACAGCTATCTTTGCAAAACATCAGCCGCTGTCAGTCAGCTATGGAATAGGAATAGAAGAACACGATAACGAGGGCAGGGTCATAACGCTTGAATATGACAACTTCTACCTTATTAATGTATATACACCAAATTCAAAGGATAAACTATTAAGACTCGATTACAGAATGATCTGGGAAGATGAGTTTAAAAATTATTTATTGACCTTGAATAAAAAACATCCTGTCATAGTTTGTGGCGATATGAATGTGGCTCATAACGAGATAGATCTTAAAAACCCAAAAACCAAC
>JAUMXZ010000055.1 GCA_030528905.1 Clostridia bacterium
AAAGCTGTTAAGCGTGAATGACTATTTTAAAAAACTCAGTGTGAATCTTTCAAAGTGTATAAGAAGTTATAACTTAACAGAGTGTGAAAAATTCGATGATATGTATATAGAATGTATGTATATAGATGAAATTTAGATAGTAGAGCATAAAAAATCAATCTTGACTTTTAAATAGTGGTGTGGTAGGATATTATAAAATAGATGAAAGGAATTTGTTGTCGCTATGAGTTTAACAATGAATTATGCAACCGAATATCGATTTTACGGCTTTGGCTTTTACTATTTAGACAAGGTCTTTTTCGGTTTGCCAGAAGTGTCATTTTAAACTAAGCGATATTTTCATTTTATCTTTCTTTATATTTAGTAAATGAATTTATAGTATATTGATGATGCCTGCGGTCTTACCGATTGCAGGCATCATATTTTTTTGGAAAAGGAGAAATAGTTATGATAGTTATATTAAAGAATAATCCGGATAAGGCACAGCTTACAAGTTTATTATCGTGGTTAAAAGAGAAGAATATAGATGTCCACGAAAGCGTTGGTATATCCCACACAATTCTTGGTTTAGTCGGAGATACAGCCTCTTTAGATGCAAATTTGATATCAGCGCTTGATATAGTAGAAGATGTAAAACGAGTACAGGAGCCGTATAAACACGCTAATAGAAAGTTTCATCCAAAGCCAACAGTTATAAAAGTAAGAGACACGCAAATAGGCGGCGGAACATTAACTTTAATGGCAGGTCCGTGTTCTGTAGAGAGTGAAGAGCAGATAGTAGAGATAGCTAAAAGAGTCAAAGCAGCAGGAGCTAACATATTAAGAGGCGGTGCATTTAAACCAAGAACATCGCCATACGCATTTCAAGGAATGGGAACAAACGGCATAGAACTTTTAAAAATAGCAAGAGAGGAAACAGGGCTGCCTATTGTAACGGAAATAATGGATGCAGAGCAACTGGATTATTTTAAAGATGTGGATATAATTCAGGTTGGAGCAAGGAATATGCAAAATTTCAATATGTTAAAAAAGCTTGGCAGACAGGAAAAACCGGTACTGTTAAAAAGGGGTTTGAGTGCAACATATGAAGAATGGCTGATGAGTGCAGAGTACATAATGTCGGGAGGAAATCATAATGTAATATTATGTGAACGAGGAATAAGGACATTTGAGACGTACACAAGAAACACACTTGATTTAGGGGCAATTCCGGTACTAAGACGCCTAACACATCTTCCTATAATTATAGACCCAAGTCACGCAGCCGGTAAAGCCTGGCTTGTGCCGCAAACAGCACCTGCAGCAGTAGCAGCGGGAGCAGATGGTCTGATAATAGAAGTTCATAATAACCCGGCATACGCAGTTTGTGATGGGCCGCAGTCTATAAAGCCTGAAGTTTTTGATAAATTAGCAGCACATTTACAAGCATTACACGAGTTTATGAAAAGTCACCCGGCACCTGAAATAAATTAGTAGAAAAGGGGTAAATATTATGAATATAGCAGTGGTAGGGCTTGGCCTTATAGGAGGATCGTTTGCAAAAGCGACAAAGCAAAAAACGCTTCATAATGTGTATGGATATGATACAGATGATGAGGTTCAGCTTTTTGCACGACTTACAGGAGCGATTGATGCAAAGTTAACAGATGAAATACTAACAGAGTGTGATTTAGTGATAGTAGCACTACTGCCGGGTGCAGCTGTAAAATGGATAGAAGGCAAAAAAAATGTGCTTGGCAAAGGGAAATGTACAGTAATAGATATATGTGGAGTAAAGAGAAATATCTGTAAAGTCTTATCACAGTGCGCGAAGAAAAACAACTTTAATTATATAGGCGGACATCCAATGGCGGGCAAGGAAATCGGAGGATTTGTTAATTCGTCTGAGGATCTGTTTGAAAATGCATCAATGATTTTAACTCCAACAGAGAAATATGATATAAAGTTTTTGGAAAGCATACAAAATTATTTTCTCGACATAGGGTTTTCTAATATAACATTTGCAACACCCGAAGAACACGACAGAGTAATAGCCTTTACTTCTCAGCTTGCACATATTGTTTCCGGAGCATATGTAAAGTCGCCAACAGCAAAACAGCAGCGAGGATTTTCTGCCGGCAGTTTTAAAGATATGACGCGTGTAGCAAGATTAGATGAAAATATGTGGACAGAATTGATGATGGAAAACAAAGATTATTTGGCACAGGAGTTAAGAATAGTAATTGATAATCTGAAAGAGTATCTTGATGCATTGGAAACAAAAGACAGTCAAGCGCTATGCAAATGTCTTAAAGAGGGTAAAATTGCAAAAGCGCAAGCCGGTGGAAACTGATTTTCAGGAGATGGATAAATAATGGAAATAGTAAAATTATCTTTAAAAGATAAAAATAGTTATCCCATATTGATAGGTAATGGGCTATTAAAAGATTGCGGCAAACTAATTTCAGATATAGTGCCTGTAAGCCGGGTCTTTTTAATAACCGATGAAAATGTAGCACCTTTATATCTGGAGAGAGTAAAGGAATCATTAGAAAATAGCGGATTTAAGGTTTTTAGTAAAGTGGTTAAAGCAGGCGAGCAGAGCAAATCAATAAAGGTGTTGGGTGAGGTACTTGAAGATATGGCAAAAGCACATATCACAAGAGCAGACTTAGCCATTTCGCTTGGCGGCGGAGTTGTAGGTGACTTAACAGGATTTGCAGCAGGATGTTATTTAAGAGGGATAAAGTTTATACAGATTCCAACAACATTACTTGCTGCAGTAGACGCATCAGTTGGAGGGAAAACGGCAGTTAATCTTGAACAAGGGAAAAATCTTGCGGGACTATTTTATCAGCCACAAGCAGTCATATGTGATACAGATACACTTATGACGCTGAAAAACGAGCAAATACAAGACGGAGCAGCCGAAGCGATAAAGACTGCAATATTAGCTGATGAAAAGCTTTTTGAAATATATGAAAAAAAAGATGCCAAAGAATATTATGAAGAGATAATAATTCGTTGTGTAAAATATAAGGCTAAAATAGTATCAGAAGACCCGACTGAAAAAGGAGTAAGAAAGCTGTTAAACTTAGGTCATACAGCAGCTCATAGTATTGAACTTTTAAGTGATTTTAAGATATCTCACGGACACGCTGTAGCAATAGGAACAGCGATAATCACAACAGCAGCATATAAAAGAGGCTTAGTAACAGAAGACGTTTTAAACAGGATTATATATACACTAAAAAGAAACGATTTACCTGTTAGCACATCATTTACAGCAAAGCAGCTTGCGAAAATAGCAGAAAATGATAAAAAGGCAGCAGCAGAATTTATAACGGTGATTATGCCAAGAAAAATTGGGAAATGCAGTATGGATAAGATTTTGCTATCAGAGCTTGAAGCTTTACTAAGTGATGGAATGGAGAGTTAAAAATGGATATAGTAGTTTCCCCAAAAAGGTTACACGGTAATATAAATGCAATTATATCTAAATCTGATGCACACAGAAAGTTAATATGTGCATCGCTTTCAAGAAACAGATCACTAATGAAAATATATCCTCCGTTTTGTGAAGACATCAATGCAACTATTAGCTGTCTTGAAGCTTTAGGGGCTGAGTTTGAACAGACAAAAGATGGACTTAAAATAACCCCGATAGATTTAAAAAACAGAGCAGGAAGTGCAGTTTTAGACTGCAAGGAAAGTGGATCGACATTCAGATTTTTATTACCCGTAGCATCAGCAATTTTAGAAGAATCAACATTCAAAGGCGAAGGAAGATTGCCCAAAAGACCAATATCTGTTTTAGCAAACGAAATGAAAAAGCATTTGGTAACTTTTTCATCTGATACACTTCCCTTTACCATTAACGGGCTTTTGACAGGAGGATATTATGAAATTCCCGGGAATATAAGTTCTCAATTTTTAAGCGGATTACTAATGGCATTACCGTTTTGCAAAGAAGACAGCAAAATATTTGTTAATACAAAATTAGAGTCTGCTTCATATGTAGATATGACATTAGAGGTGTTAAGAAGTTTTGGAGCAAAAATTGATACTTCGCAGGAAAATATATACAGGATAAAGGGAAATCAAGAATTGACAGCTCCGGATATAATATATGCAGATTCAGATTGGTCAAATGCGGCTTTTTGGTTAGTAGCTAACAAACTTGGAGCTGATATAAAAATAAGCGGATTAAACTTTAAGAGCACACAAGGAGATAAAGAGGTTTACGATATACTTTCAAAATCAGAAGGGAAAAATCTACCAAAAGAGATAAATATGGAGAACATACCGGATCTTTTGCCTATTCTTGCTATATGTGCAGCTAACAGTGATAGTGATACTAAATTTATAAATGCACAGCGATTAAGGCTCAAAGAATCTGACAGGCTTAAATCAACGGTTGAAATGATCAAAGCGCTTGGAGGCAAAGCAGAAGAAACAAGTGACGGAATAATAGTTTATAATGAAGGGCTTAAAGGCGGAACAGTAGATTCTGTAAATGATCACAGAATTGTTATGTCAGCAGCAATAGCATCATCGGTATGCAGTTTGCCGGTCAAAATTTTAGGAGCTCAAGCAGTAAATAAATCTTACCCTGAGTTTTTAAAAGATTATGAGAAGTTGGGAGGAAGCTATAGTGTCATCAATATTCGGGAAGAAGCTTAAAATATCTGTGTTTGGAGAATCTCACGCAAATGCAATAGGAGTGAATATAGACGGTCTTCCGGCAGGCATAGAAATAAACGAAGAAGAGTTGCTTGAGTTTATGCAGCGCAGAAGAGGAGGTCAAAACAAGTTTTCAACTAAGCGTGCAGAGAAAGATATACCAGAGATATTATCGGGCTTTAAAAACGGAAAAACAACAGCAGCCCCATTATGTGCAATAATAAGAAATGAAGACACAAGATCATCGGATTACTCACTTTTTTCTGATATACCAAGACCGTCACACGCAGATTATACAGCATTTATAAAATGGAACGGAAAATCAGATTTTTGTGGCGGCGGACATTTTTCAGGACGATTAACAGCGCCTATTTGCATAGCAGGAGGTATAGCAAAGCAGATACTTGCAAAGAATAATATATTTATAGGTGCGCATTTAAAAAGTGTAGGAAAAGCAGAAGATAAAGAATTTCCGATGCTTCCGGAGAATGAATTATTTGTGGAAATAGCAAAAAAAGATTTCCCGGTTATATGTGATGAAGCGGGAAAAAAGATGAAAGAAGAAATACTAAAAGTCCGTCAAGACGGAGATTCAATCGGAGGAATTATAGAATGTGTTGCAATAGGAGTACCGGCAGGAATAGGTGATCCTATGTTTGACGGGGTAGAAAACAGGATTGCACAAGCGGTATTTGGAATACCGGCGGTTAAAGGGATTGAGTTTGGAGAAGGCTTTTTGATTTCACAAATGAGAGGTTCTCAGGCGAATGATGAGTTTTACATAGACGAAAATGGAGAAATAAAAACGAAAACCAATCATAGCGGAGGGATACAGGGAGGAATTACAAATTCGATGCCTATTAAGTTTAATGTTGCAATAAAACCAACACCGTCGATAGCAAAAGTTCAGGAATCTGTTTCAATATCTGAAAAGAGAGCAAAAACTCTTGAAATTAAAGGCAGACACGATCCGTGCATAGCACAAAGAGCAGTGCCGGTAGTAGAAGCTGCAGCAGCGTGTGTGCTGCTTGATTATATGATAGAATACGGCAGTATATAGGAGGGATTTTAAATGGAATTAAAAGAAATAAGAGAAAGTTTAGATAAGATTGATAAAGAGGTCTTAGAACTTTTTACTAAGAGAATGGAATTAGTAGATAAGGTTACGGATATAAAGAGAAGTGCTAATACACCGATATACGATCCTGAGAGAGAAAGAGAAATACTGAGTAAAATTCATAGTATGGCAAAAAAGCCTTACGATAACGCAGCACATCAGCTTTTCAGAACTATTTTGGAGTTATCAAGAGCAAGACAGGCCCAAAAAATGATACAGGCAACATCAGTAGCAGCAAAAGTAGCGGCAATGTGCAGTGAAGAAACAGCAGTTTTTCCGCAGCAGGGAAGGGTTGCAATATCCGGAATAGAAGGCAGTAACGCACAAATGGCAGCAGATGCATTATTCCCAATGGGAGATTTGGTATATTTTGACTCTTTTTCAGCGGTAGTAAAATCAGTAAAAGCAGGCTTATGTCAGTTTGGAGTATTACCTATTGAGAACAGTAATAATGGGTCTATCCGATCTGTATATGAGTTGATAGATGATGAAGATATATCAATAATAAGAAGTGTAAGACTATATATACGACACGTGCTGTTAGGGCTTAGAGGGGCAGATTTATCTAAAATAAAAACTATCTATACACATCCTCAGGCATCAGCTCAATGCAGTAAATTTTTAGAAAGCTTAAATAATGTTGATGTTGTACCGTGTCAAAGCACAGCACACGCAGCAAAAAGAGTAGCTCAATCAGGAGACCTAAGCTGTGCGGCAATAGCCTCAGAAGCCTGTGCGAATTTATACGGACTTTCTGTAATAAATGATGAGATACAAAATCAAAATCATAATGATACAAGATTTTGGTGCATAACAAAGGGTGTAGGATATTATCAGGGTGCAGACAAAATAAGCTTGATGTTAAGCTGTAAAAATAAATCCGGAGCATTGTTTGATGTAATAGCAAAGGTAGCAGCACTGGGACTAAATATGTGCAAGTTGGAGAGCGTACCTATTGCGGGTTCAAATTTTGCATATAAGTTTTATATAGATCTTGAGGCATCGCTTCATCAGGAGGGCGTACTTGGATTGCTCTCAGAATTAGAACGCGCTACAGATAAGTTTCAACTTTTAGGAAACTATTCAGAGATTATCGGCTAAAGGAGCAAATTGAAAGTGGGAAGTAAGTACGGTCTTTTAGGAGAAAAATTATCACATAGCGTATCGCCGCAAATACACACTGAGTTTGGAAATAAAGATTATGTTCTGTTTGAAGTTTTGAAAAATAATATAAAGGACTTTTTAAAAGATCCGGATTTAAAAGGCTTAAATGTAACAATACCGTATAAACAAACGGTAATAGAATATTGTGACAGCATAGATAAATCAGCATACGAAATAGGAAGCATAAATACTATGAAAAGAGATAAGGCCGGCATCTGGAGAGGGTATAATACTGATTACTTTGGGTTTCTTTATATGACAAGATGTGCAGGCATTAGCTTTTTAGGTCAGAATGTCTTGATTTTAGGCAGCGGCGGAGTTTCAAAAACAGCACAAGCAGCGGCTAAAAAAGAAGGCGCAGATTCGATAAAAGTGGTATCAAGAAATGGGGAATACAATTATAGTAATTTAGAAAAGTGTAAAGATGCAACTATAATAGTCAATGCCACTCCGGTTGGTATGTACCCGAATATTGAAGAAAGTCTTATAGATTTAGATAATTTTCCGAATGTATACGCAGTAGTTGAGCTTATATATAACCCTTGCAGGACAGCGCTTGTGCAGCAGGCAATAAAAAAGGGAATACTGTATACTCAAGGGTTTCAAATGCTGGTTGCACAAGCAAAATATGCACACGAAATATTTTTTGATAAAAAGATCTCGTCTGAAGAAATGGTAAGGGTAGGAAGCAAGCTGCAGGGTGAGTGTGAAAATATAGTCTTAGTAGGTATGCCTGGAAGCGGAAAGAGTACGATAGGAAAAATAGTTTCAAAGCTTAGCCAAAAAGAAGTTTATGACAGTGATGAGGAAATAGTAAAAAAATATAAAAAAAGTATTCCGGAAATTTTCAAAGAAGATGGAGAAAAAGTTTTCAGACAAATGGAATACGAGGTAATAAAAGAGCTTTCAAGAAAAAGAGGAGTAATTATCATAACAGGAGGCGGTGCTGTCACGACCGATGAAAATGAGAAGTTACTCAAAGCAAACGGCAGAATTTATCAGATTGTAAGGGCGACACAGAATTTAGAAAAAGATGGAAGACCATTGTCGATAAGCGGAGATTTAGAGCAAATGGCCAAGATAAGAATGCCCTTGTATGATAGGTTTGCAAATGTGAAGATAAGTAATGATAATGTATCACCGCAAGAAGCCGCTGAAGAAATATGGAGGGAATTTTGTGAATATACTTGTAATCAATGGGCCTAATCTTAATTTTCTGGGTATTCGTGAACCTGAACATTACGGAACAAAGACATACAAAGATTTAGTAAAAATGATAGACAAAAACGCAAATAGATTAGGCGTAAAAGCAGAATGTTATCAGAGTAATCACGAAGGAGAAATAGTAGACAAGATACAAAGTGCGTATAACAGGTTTGATGGAATAATAATAAATCCTGCAGCATATACACATACAAGTGTTGCAATATTAGACGCGATAAAAGCTGTTAATATACCGACAATAGAAGTGCACATAAGCGACCCTGATATGCGAGATGAATTTCGTAAAGTTTCATATATAAGGCAAGCGTGTATAGAAACGGTGAAGGGCTTAGGTTTTGATGGATATATAAAGGCTATGGAAGATATGAAAGAATATTTAATAAACAGATAAAAAACAAGTGTTAAAGTAATCGGGATCTTAAACAGGTCCCGATTTTTTTGAGAGAAAATGCCGCAAAGAGGAAAAGAGTAGAGTAAAGATAATTAAAACGACTTGTTATAAGAGGCAAAATGTGTTAAACTAAGGTATGAAAGTGTGTTAGCCGAAAAATAAATTGTGAGTGGTTAGTATGGAAAATTTAAAAAAATACTTTGAAAAATTAAGGGTAAAAAATGCTGTGCCACACTGTATAATTTTGCAGGGAGAAGATGTTACAAAAGTTGACGAGATTTGCAATTATTTGTGCAGGTTAATTTTATGTACCGAAAATAACAAAAGCAGCTATCCTTGCGGGAAATGTAAGTCGTGTAAAAAAATGAGGACTTTTATACATCCGGATTTGAGTATACTCAAACCGGAAGGGAAGTCATATAGTGTACCGGTCGAAAAGATACGGGAAATGAAAAAAGATGCATATGTTATACCAACAGAGGGAGATACAAAAGTCTATGTCATATCATCAGCAGATAATATGACCATTCAGTCACAAAATGCCGCTTTAAAAGTTTTGGAAGAACCTCCCCAAGGAGTATTTTTTATTTTAACCTGTGAAAACTCAGAAAATTTACTCGAAACAATACGCTCAAGAGCACAGATATTTAATATAAAAGCCGAAAGTGAAAAGTCGCCTGAGATTTTTAGTAGTTTAGCAGAAGATATTATATATTGTGTTTTAGATAATGATAAAAAGAAGTTGATTTTATTAACAGCGGAATTTTGTAAGGATAGAGAATTATTAGGGAATACAATTCAGTGTTTAGAGCGTAAAATAGGGCAGTTAATCAGGTCATACTATTCAGAGGGAGAAGAATCATTAAAATCATCTGTAAATAGTCAGTATGTTTTACTGAAATTGTATGATATTGTAGATTATATCAGTGAAAATATAA
>JAUMXZ010000120.1 GCA_030528905.1 Clostridia bacterium
AGAAACTCCAACTTCACCTGTAAATCCTCAAGGCGATGTTAATAATACAAACTCTGTTTCAACATATAAGACTGACACACCTTCAGAAAACTCAAATAATACTGCAGGAAGCCATAATAGTGGTAACTCCGATAATGATGTTTCTACAACAAGTAGCAGAACATCTACACCGAGAACCGGAGACACTACTAACTTAGCTGCTATGATAATAATTATGATAGTTGCTTTCTTCGGAGTTTTGATTCTTTCATCTGTTCGCAGATATAAAAAAAGAATAAATAAAAACAAATAACACCTAAAAAAAGACCGATTTAATAAATCGGTCTTTTTTATTTTAGCTTTAATCATAATTAAAAATAGAAAATAATACTATAATTAGTGAAAGGTAGGTGTTTTGATTGCCAATTAAAATTTTCATAGATCCGGGGCATAATCCCAAAACGAACGCAGGCGCTGAGGGTTTTGGTTTTACAGAACAAGATATAACTTACGATATAGGTAATATTTTGTATGATTTACTAAAAGGTGACTATCGTTTTGAAGTTATGATTTCAAGAAAATCAAAAGATGAAGTAATAGCAACTAACCAGTCAACCTCTCTGATAAATCGCGTAGAACAGGCAAACAAGTTTGATGCTGATTATTTTTTAAGTATTCATTGTAATGCAAATGAAAATCAGAATATAAACGGAAGCGAGATATATGTATATAACAGGTACACACAAGCATATTATTTAGCTGAAATTATATTAAAGGAGATTACGGAGAATCTGAAAACCAAGAATAATGGAGTAAAGATAAACAAATCGTTTTATGTTTTAAGAAAAACAAAGATGCCGGCATTACTAATAGAGCTTGCATACATAACGAATTATGAGGACTTGAAGAAACTGACTGCTAACGGGTTTGACTTTGCTTTTTCTATATATTTAGGTTTACTTAGCTATTTTGATTTACAGAAGCTATAAAAAAAGAGGATCACAGTTAAGTGATCCTCTGCGTTTCAATTTATATTTCCGGAAGTTTTTCAGGCTCATCATAATTATATATACCTGAATAAACAAACATTTCTTCGATAAAGACAGGAGTTAAAGGTCTGTCATTAGCATCTCTATCAATGTAAGCAATTTTATGTACAACATCCATACCTTTTATAACCCTACCAAAAGCAGCATATTGGCCATCTAAATGCGGAGCATCTTCGTCCATAATAAAGAACTGAGAGCCGGCACTGTTATAGTCCATAGCTCTTGCCATAGAGATTACGCCTTGTTTATGTTTAAGATTATTTTCAACGCCATTAGCCAAAAACTCGCCTTTAATACAATAGCCGGGTCCTGCCATACCTGTTCCGGTAGGGTCACCGCCCTGGATCATAAAGCCGGGAATAACTCTATGGAAGATTAGAGTGTCATAAAAGCCTTTTTCGACCAAATAGATAAAATTATTTACAGTATTTTTTGCAATATCCGGATAGAGTTCGACCAAAATATCACCTAAAGATGTTTTGATTTCGACTACAGGATTTAAAGTTTTTTTCATAAACAGACCTTCCTTCAAGAGAGAATTAAAAATAAGATATATAAATAAAAAAAAGGCGGTCATCAAAGATTTGATAACCACCTGATGTTGGCTTCTCCCTATTTTCCCGGATCGTTACCAATCAAGTATCTTCAGCATCACTGAGCTTAACTTCTGTGTTCGGTATGGGAACAGGTGTACCCTCAGTATCATAGAAACCAACTTTTTTTCGATTTGTCTCAAGGACTGAAATAATTATATCAATAAAGCCAGGCTAAGTCAAGTATTTTTTTCAGGTTCTCTCTTTTGACTAAATTTTATCAAAAGTTTAGATTGTTTTTGGTAATTATATATCAAATCTATACCCTACTCCGCGTAAAGTCTTTATTTTTTCTCCATAAACTCCTAAATGTTTTCTTAATAATTTAATATGAGTATCTAAAGTTCTGTCATCGCCTTTATAATTATTCCCCCATATTCTTTCAATCAGGAACCTTTTTCTGATAACCACTCCCCTATTTTTAATCAGATAGAACAGTATATCATATTCTTTCGGAGTTTGTTTTATCTCAATGCCATCTACTTTTACTATTCTGCTTGTAAAGTCTATTGACAGGCCATCTACAA
>JAUMXZ010000056.1 GCA_030528905.1 Clostridia bacterium
GGAAGACAATTTGGTTGAGGGTATGAAATTCCATCTTTACGGAACTTCGTTAAGTGGGCATACTGTTGACGAATATGCTGTAACTGATAAAAATGGCATTGCAATCTTTACTGATATTCTTATTTCAGGTCATCAATCCTATACTGTTGAAGAAGTTAATACCGCAGAAAGATATATCATCCCTGCAAATCAAAGGACGGCGGTTGAATGGAACAAGGTCACGGAAAAATCGTTTTATAACGAATTAAAGCGTGGAGATTTAACCGTTAAAAAGACCTCGGAGGATGGTTTTGTCAAGGGTATGAAATTTCGTCTTTACGGTACTTCGTTAAGCGGAATTAAGGTTGATGAATATGCTACCACCGATTCCAACGGTATCGCATATTTTAATGATATTCTTATTGGAACAGGCTATGTGCTTGAAGAAGAAAACACACCCGTGCGTTATGTGATTCCCGACAGGCAGACTGCCGATATTGCGTGGGATGAACTAACGGAAACCGAATTTACAAATATCCTTAAAAAGTGGAGAGCCGATGTGTTCAAACTGGATGCGGAACTTGCCGGAGAAAGCGGCGGCGGTAGTGTGGGCGATTTAGTTCCTGTTGCGCTGTCACTTACCACAGAAGAAACCGTTGAAGAACTTGGTTCTCCGTATGGCGATAGTCAGGGTGACGCCACTCTTGCCGGAGCCGTTTACGGTGTTTATAAAGGCTCGGAGCTTATCGACACTTATACAACTGATGAAAACGGTTATTTTCTTACAAAATACTATCCGTGCGGTGACGATTGGACTATCCGAGAAATCACCCCATCACAAGGCTACTTGCTTGATCCTACGGTTTACTATATGCAAGCAAGCGCCGAGTTCTATTCCATCGAACTAAATACCATTTATCCTGATGTTTATGAGGATATTATTAAAGGCAATATTGCCATCATTAAGCACACGGATGATGGTAGCACCCAAATCGAAACACCTGAAAACGGTGCCACATTTGAAATCTATCTTAAATCTGCCGGAAGTTATGCCAATGCAAAAGCCACCGAGAGAGATATTTTGATATGTGATGAGGATGGTTTTGCTGAAAGCATTGATTTGCCGTATGGAATTTATATCGTCCATCAAACAAAGGGGTGGGAAGGCAGAGAGTTAATGCCTGACTTTGAGGTGCAAATCAATGAAAACGGCAAGTGCTATAAGTACCTTATTAACAACGCCAACTTTGCAGCTTACCTGAAAATCGTTAAGGTTGATTCCGAAACAGGAAAGATTATCCCTTATGCAGGGGCAACATTTGAGATTTACGATCCTGACGGCAAACTTGTGGAAATGACTACAACTTATCCCGAAGTTGTAAAGCATACGCAGTTCAAGACCAATGCCGAGGGTTATCTGATTACCCCCGAAGTGCTGGAATACGGTTTGCAGTACAGTATTGTTGAATTGGTTGCCCCATACGGTTATGTGCTTGACAGCACTCCCGTATATTTTGATGTTTCCGCAGACAATTCCGAAATTGCCGAGGGTATCACAGTTGTAAAAACCGAAAAGAAAAATGCACCGCAAAAAGGCGTAATTAACATTTATAAAAGCGGTGAAATTTTCTCCTCTGTAACCGTTAAGGACGATAAATACACCCCTGTTTATGCAGAGGGCGGTCTTGACGGAACAGAGTTTGATGTTATCGCTGATGAAGATATTATCACACCTGACGGTACGCTCCGTTACAGTAAAGACGAGGTTGTAGATCATATCATCACATCCGGCGGTAATGCCACAAGCAAAGCCTTGTATCTGGGCAAGTATCGTATTGTAGAAACCAAAGCAAGTTACGGTATGGTTTTGAACAAGGATATTCTTTATGCGGAACTGACCTATGCTGGACAGGAAATCGAACTGACTTCTACTTCCGTTGCTATGTATAACGAAAGACAGAAAGCAAGTATCACATTAAGCAAGATTATGGAGCAGAATGATATTTTTGGTATCGGCAACAATGGTGAGATTAAAAAGGTGTCTTTCGGTTTGTATGCTGCCGAGAAGCTAACGGCGGCTGACGGCACGTTTATTCCTGTTGACGGCTTGCTTGAAGTGGTTTACTGTGACGAAAACGGAAAAATCACCTTTAACAGCGATATTCCCGTAGGTGCAAAGCTGTATGTTCAGGAATTGACAACGGACGAGCATTATATCGTATCTTCCGATAAACACCTGATTCAGTTTGATTATGCAGAGCAGACAGTAACGCTGGTGGATATTAAAGTAAACAAAGATACCGCCATTGATAACAAACTGATTTACGGCAGCGTACAGGGATTAAAACTTGACGAGGACGGCAAGCCTATTGTCGGCGCCGTGTTTGGTTTGTTTGTGAAAGACGAAACCGAGTTTACGGAAGAAAATGCACTTATGACGGCTGTAAGCGGTGAGGACGGAGTGTTTATCTTTGAAAAAATCGCTTTTGGCTCTTGGGTTATCCGTGAAATTAAAACTGCATCCGAGGAATATGTGCTGAATGATACCGTGTACTTGGTTGATATTACCGAGGACGGTGTAGTTATTGAGTACGAACTTGAAAACCGCTTTGTTAGGGGTAGTGTTCAGGTAACAAAGGTAGATGCCGATTATCCTGATACAAAACTGACAGGAGCAGTATTTGAAATCTATCTTGATGTTGACGGAAACAAGGAATATAATGCCGACATTGATACGCTCGTAGGAGAAATGAGCGAAACCGAGCTTGGTGTTTACCGTATGGACGAACTGAAATATGGCGGTTATTTCCTCTATGAAAAAATTAGCCCGGATAACTTCGTTAAGGTTGATGAATATTTCTATTTTGAAATCAAAGTTGACGGCGAAGTGGTAAAGGTTGAAAATCTGGAGGGTGTTGGCTTTGCGAATAAGCCTGTGGTTGGAAGTTTGAAGATTGTCAAGACTTCATCTGACGGAAAAATCGAGGGTTTTTCGTTCCGAGTTACAGGAGAGAACGGTTACGATCAGATTTTCAAGACCAATGCTAACGGCGAAATCATTATTGAGGGATTGCGACTTGGCAAATACACCGTAAGCGAAGTTTCGGACGATATTTCCGCAGGGTATATTTTGGCAGAGGATGTTACGGTTACTGTTGAAGCTGATAAAGAAGTAATTGCAGAAATGCACAACGAGAAAAAGCCTGTACCAGAACATCCTGATTCTCCGCAGACAGGAGATAACTCTAACATCGGCCTTTGGATTTTCCTTATGCTTGCATCGGCAACTGCACTTGTTGTACTGTTGTTTGTAAGTAAGAGGAAAGAAGTTCAGTAAACGGTAGATTTTTTCACAAATTTATGTTATACTGCTGATAGTTAGGTTTGTTATATGCCTTGTATAACAAGTGAGTAATTCGACAGTTTGTTAGAAAAGGCGGCTAAAAACCGCCTTTTCTGCAAACTTTTTCAAAAATTTTTGTTTTACCACTTGACACAACCATATAATAAAACCAAAGGAGGATTGTTTATGGCTGTAACATACAAAAAATTATTCCACCTCATGATAGACAGAGGAATTACCAACGCAGATCTCATTGAGCAAGCGGGATGTAGCGCAAATATTATTACACGCCTAAAGCGGGATAATTACATCGCTCTTGATACGATCGAAAAAATCTGCAAAGCACTTAAATGCAAGGTTGATGATATCTTGGAATTTACCGACGATCCTACGGAGAATGCACATGATTAACGCAAAAAAAATGTATCAAGACATCCCAATAAATCGTACACTTATTGCTCAAAGTGCATTAGATATCAATAATAAAGTTCGCTCAAATCTGTTTGCATGGAACGGACAGTTTTCACCTCAGTTTGTAGAAGTATTGCTAACTAATTTTGCAGATTCGTCAGATGTTGTTATCGATCCGTTCGCAGGATCGGGGACAACGCTTTGCGAAGCAGCACGAAAAGGCATCCGTGCATACGGAATGGAATTGAATGCCTCTGCATATCACATGGCAAAAATTTATGAGTTGGCAAATAAAACCATCACTCAAAGGGCTGAGATAGTAAGCAATATTGATTCTCTTTTGAAGGAAGTAACGAATACAGACGATATTTTACCTATTATCACAAATAGCATTCAGCTAATGCAAGATACTCCCGTTTCCGATGTGCTGAGTACATTGGTAGTATTGCTGGACTTGTTTAATAACGAGCTGTCGATAACGTTAATGCAGAAGAAATGGGAGTTGCTAAAAAAAATAATCCTTGAAGTGCCTGTTTCTGACAAGGAAATAAAGGTTGATATGGGTGATGCACGCCAACTAAATCTCACCTCTAACACAGCTACGTTGTTAATAACTTCGCCCCCATATATCAATGTATTCAATTATCATCAAAAATACAGACGCTCTGTCGAAGCATTAGGATATGATGTTTTGGCAATAGCCAAGAATGAGTTTGGGTCTAATCGAAAAAATAGAGGTAATCGTCTACTCACTGTTATTCAGTATTGCATTGATATGTCTCTTTCCTTAAAAGAAGCAGTTCGAGTTTGTCAACCTAATTCCAGGATGATCTATGTCGTTGGTCGTGAATCAAACGTCTTGGGCTATTCATTTTGCAATAGTGAGCTTATTTACAACATTGCAACAGAAATCTTCGAACTTCCATTTTTGTTAAGGCAAGAGCGAGTTTTTAAGAATCGTTTTGGACAAATGATTTTTGAAGATATTTTGCATTTTAAAAATGACAAAAAGAATCTCTTACTTGATGATGAGCTTATCATCGAAAGGGCAAGATCTATTGCTACACGAATGTTAAAAGAAAAGGCCGAAATGATGCCGGAAAGTAAAAATATTGAGTTCATCTTTGAAGCAATAGACAAAGCAGAAAAAGTTAATAAATCGGAGGGATAATAATGGCAAGAGGAACCCATGGTGAAAAAATTGTTGCAGCAATAGAAAGTGAAAAGCTTCCTGTAAATGATAAGAGCAGATTAGAAGCTGCTTTGCAAAAATATGATGAGTGGATCGTTAAGCTGGAATCAGCCGATGCTCCTACTGTAGATGCTTTAGTGGAAGAACTGGTTAACTTGCTTAACGAATATAAACTTTATGTGGATGTTGACCTGATCTTTGATAGCACAGAAGATTTCCTTTATCGACAGAAAGGGCAGTTGAAATTGGATAATACTGTCATTGAAGAATTTCTCCCGATTTTTGTGCGAAAGTGTATTGTCAAAGAGTTCGGAAAATGTGAAGTTGATGTTGGCTCTCAGACGGCAACATTCTCTTCTGCATATTTTGAATCCAGCCTCAGCTCACCGGCAATAGGCGGAGGTCTGAGAATTAAAACCAAAGACCAAGATTTTTCTATGAGCAGAAAGCTCTATCTCAAATCGTCTTACACGTCTACATTCGAAGAAGCAAAGACATCAACGGTTACTACACATTTGGGATATGTAATGGCTGAGCTTAAAACTAATCTTGATAAAACAATGTATCAAGAGGCTTCCGCAACTGCTCATGATATCAAATTAGCAGTCACAGGAGCAAAATATTACTTGCTTTGCGACTTCCTTGATATGACACCAATCAGTACTGCTACAACAGATATTGATGAAATCTTAATTGTGAGAAAAGCAAAACGAATTAGTTCCAATATTCGCAAAGAGTTCAGTACATATGGCGGACGACAGAAACATCGAGAATGGTATGTTAATTATCTTACCGCACATCCCTATTCCGCAAATGTACTTAAGCGCTTTGTAGACCACATTTTCTCACAGATGAAAAATGAAGATTTGATCGAAGAAAGTGTCCTTGATGTAGGATATTTTTAATGATTTGATGGTTGAAAAAACTTGATGTATTGAACATAAAGGAAATGAGGTGAATGTATGTTTGAAGCAGGTTTGCAATATGTTCGTGCAGATTTTCATTTGCATACATGTAAAGATAAAGAATTTATTTATTGTGGAGAACAAAACTCGTTTGTAAATGATTATGTTTCTGCACTGAAAAATGCGAACATAAATGTTGGCGTAATTACAAACCACAACAAATTTGACAAGGAAGAATATAAGGCTATTCGTAAGGCCGCAAGAAAACAAGATATATTTATCCTTCCCGGTGTGGAATTGACCATCAAAGAAGGAGCCAATGGCATTCATACGCTGATAGTGTTTAATCCAGATGAATGGCTTGAAGATGGAAATAATCATATCCAAACTTTTCTAACAGCAGCATTTGCCACTATCCCTAATCCTGAAAATCGCAATACCAAAAGTATATATGATCTTAAAAATGTATTTGAGCAGTTAGACGCCTATGGACGTGACTATTTTATAATATTTGCTCACGTAGATCAAAACAGCGGTCTATTTAGTGAATGTAAGGGCGGATTGCTTGAATCTTTGGCAGGCTTTGCGCCTTTTAGAAATCGTGTTCTTGGTTTGCAAAAATCCAGAACACGAGACAATCTCAATCAGTTTGAGAGATGTTGCGGTTATTTGCCAGCTCTTGTTGAGGGGTCTGATCCCAAATCCATTGCGGATATAGGCAAGGGAGACAAATGTACATATTTGAAAATTGGCGAATATTCTTACGCCGCAATCAAATTCGCTTTACAAGATCATGGAGACAGAGTTAGCGAAACTGTCCCAGATAATAAGCATGGATTTATAGAGTCAATATCATTCCAAGGCGGAAAGTTTGACGGGCAAACAATAATGTTCTCTCGTGAGCTGAACACACTTATTGGCATAAGAGGCAGCGGAAAATCTTCTGTTTTAGAAGCTGTCCGATATGTTTTGGGACTCACAGCTCAAATGGACAAAGAATATAAAGAATCTCTTGTTAAAAATGTTTTTGGTTCTGGCGGAAAAGCAACATTAAATGTAATAGATAAACATGGCAAGCGATATTCTGTCAGCCGAATATTTGGCGAACGGATCAATGTTATTGACGAGAATGACAATGACTTAAATATAAATCCGATCAGCTTGTTCGATGGGGTTCAATATTTTGGCCAAAAAGATCTATCCAGCAGTGCGGATCACGAAAATGGTCTGTTGGAAAAATTGATTAGTGGCAGAATTGGGCAGCCTTCTAATTTGGATAACTGTGTGAATGAATTGGTCAGAACGGTAGAACGTTTACTGGATGTGAGTAAAATTCCACAGCAAATGACCGAAGTAACAACACAGCAAACCGAACTTGAGTATAAACTCTCGATTTTTGAAGAAAAAGGCGTAGCAGACAAACTAAAAAAGCAAAGTGGATATGCTACCGACACCACAAAACTTGATGCGGTAAAAAATAGAATAGACGCTATTTTGCGTGATATTCGTAATGCGTTTTCAAGGAACTCTGTTGCATCAAGCGCTTTGGACGGATATAGTAGTGACTTTAATAAGGACATATTTGAAGATGTTTCCGCAGTATTGTCGCAAATAGACGTCCAGCTCACACAAATCGGGGCTTGCATTACAGAAATTGAAAAACAACGAGGCGGTATGGAAGATATCATATCCCGGCTGAAAGAGCGAACTGATAGTTTAGCAGACGAATTCGCTGAAATCAAAAGGGAGATCAAAGACGAGACTTTGGATGTTGATATTTTTGTCAAGATGACCGCTGAATTACAAAAAACCAAGGAAAAACTAAAGCAATTAAGCGAAGAAGCTTCCTCTAAATCCAAAATAGAAGCATCATTTACTAAGGCGGCAAGAGAGCGCAATGATGCTCTGTTGACAACCTATAACGCTTATAAGGCCGAAACCGAACGTATTAATCAAAATCAAACTGAGTTACGAATTGAAATCACATTTAAGGGAGATCGAGAAAGTTTCAAATCTCAGCTAAAAAATGATTTCAAGGGAACAGGAATCTCAGATACTAAATATCAAGCTATTTGTGATGCCTTCACTGATTATACGGCAATCATAGAAGATTGGATCATTTGCGATGGCAACAAACTGAAAAGTATTGTTACGTCCGGCGAATATGTAAAATTGGAAGATAAGATTCGTAATCAATATGAAGAATTGCTCAGCAGACAAGTAGAAAACAAAGTAGATATTTACTATCACGGAAAACTGTTGCGTCAACACTCGATTGGGCAGAGAGCATCAGCGCTTATACTGTTCATATTGACACAGGATGATAATGATATTATCTTCATTGATCAACCGGAAGATGATCTTGATAATAAGGTTATCTATGACGAAGTCATTACTGCTATTGCGCAGAAAAAGCCTTATATGCAGTTTATCTTTGCTACACATAATGCCAATATCCCTGTACTTGGTGATTCCGAAAGAGTGTTAGTTGTGGAGTTCCAAGAAACCAAAATTGATGTTGCTCAAGGTAACATCGACCTGGATTCTACACACAAACAGATTGTTGACATTATGGAGGGAGGAAAAGAAGCATTCGATAAGAGACAACTTATCTATACTTCTTGGAGGTAAACACAAAAGCAAATTTAGCGGTTAAGTCTATCAATACCGTTTAATGTTCGCTGATATAAGATGAATGGGGGTAGCACGGTTTTTACTGGTGCTGCCCTCGTTATATATCAGAGTTAGCTAACTTCTACACAACCTGTGTCGAAGTTAAATGAATAACTTCTCTGCAAATTGCATATAAGTCTAATCCCACTTCTGCCCAAGTTGGTCAGAAGTGGGATTTTTACTTCCAACCAACTTGGTCGGAAGTCTGTTTTTTTATTCCCGACAAGTTGTCGGGAAGTTGATTCTCGAAATTCTGTCCAACTTGGGCAGAATTATTTTTTTGAATTTTTTTCTTGAAACGCTTCTAAAAATGCCTTTCTCGGCGGCTACCACTGGGAGAGTTTTTTCTGAGGTCACTCACCAAAACGCCAATCCCATCGGCTACCACTTGGAGAAACATTTTGAAAATTTCAGACGAGGCACGCATAAAAAGTTTGGTTTCAGCGGCTACCATCTGAGAACGGCTATGGACAAAATGCCGTTCCCATCGGCTATCACTTGAGGGAGTTTTTCAAAATCTTTTCCAAAACCCGTTGATAAATCGCTCCTAAATGTCCTAACCAGTAGAGGGATCTTTTTTCGATCCCGTTGAAAACAGCTCTTTGAAATTCCGAATATAGTGAGAGACATTCAGAATCTTGACGAATAAGTGATGTATCTGTATAATGGTGGCACAGCGGTGATCCGCTACATAAACAAC
>JAUMXZ010000121.1 GCA_030528905.1 Clostridia bacterium
AAATTCTTATTAAGCAATCTTTTCCTGGTTATTTCATATATAAGCGACAAAGAGTAATATTCGTTTAACGCTCTTATCAGCAAAATCGGATTTATATTTATATTGCTTCCTGACTTTATTACAATATCTAAATTAACCTTTTTATCGTCCTTTATCTTATATTGTATCCTCTTAATCGCCGGCTTTATATCTATTTCTTTTACTCCGGATTTTGTCTTTTTCTTTACTATAATTTCTTCCCTGCTTAATATATTATCTATACACTCTTTTAAGTTTTCTGATGTCTTATTGTCATCATATAAATCTATGTCAAATTGTGCATATTCAATTTCCTTAGGCTTCATAACAGGTGTGGTTATATCTAAAATCTCTATACCCTCAGGCAGCGCTTTGTTAAGGCTTTCTATTACATAATCCTTATCTATATCCTGTGTGAATTTCATATCCACTGCATCTTCAACAGAACTCATTCCTAAAGACAACGGTAATGCAAATGTTATAAACGGATGCGGATGAAAGCCTTGGGTATACCATATTGGAAGCTTTGCCATATTTACAGCTCTTTGCATTACTCTGTTTAAATCAAGATGCGAAATATATTTTGACTGCTTATCCTTTTTAAACCAAATTCTAACGGCGTTCATAGCATATCCCTCCTTTGAAACAGTTTGCACCACAATTACTGCATTTCTCTTTGCAATTCTCTGTTGTCTTTTCATCGTATGCTCTGTTTAACTCTTTTACAAAAAATTCTTTATTAACTCCGCAGTCTATTATATCCCACGGCAGAATTTCATCTGTGTTTCGTTTTCTGTTTGCATAAAATCCAGGATCTATCCCGCAATCTGAAAACAGACCAAGCCACTTGTCAAGACTGAAAAATTCACTCCACGAGTCAAACTTAAACCCTCTTTTAAAGCCTTCGTATAAAACTTTACACAGCCTTCTGTCTCCGCGTGCAAAAACCGCTTCTATCAGTGCTGTATCCGCAGAATGATAGTTATAGTTTATCTTCTTACTCTTTATAACACTCTTTAACAAAAGCTGCTTTCTTTCAAGCTCTTGCATTGTTGCCTGAGCTTCCCACTGAAATGGCGTGAACGGCTTTGGTATGAATGATGCTACGCTTATTGTTATTTTTACTGATTTACCTTTTACTCTGTTTTCGTTACTGTAATATAAATCTACTACACTTTGAGCTAACTGTGCTATCTGTTTTATATCATCATCATTCTCTGTTGGTAAACCTATCATAAAATACAGCTTAATATTTTGGAAGCCTCCGTCAAAGGCTATTTTACAGGTTTTTAAAAGCTCTTCTTTGGTCACATTTTTATTTATCACATTTCTTAATCTCTGACTGCCTGCTTCCGGAGCAAATGTTAAACTGCCCTTTCTCATTTTCTTTACATTCTTTAATATTTCTCCTGAGAATCCATCTACTCTCAGCGACGGCAGTGAAATATTTATCTTTTCGCCTTCTCCCCACCCTGACAGCTCTTTTAACAATTCTTCTATTTTAGAATAGTCTGTTGTACTCAAAGAAGATAAGGATATCTCGTCATATCCGCTCGTTTTGCATATACTATTACACTGCTGCTTTATTGTTTCTATGCTTTTCTCCCTTGTAGGCCTGTATATAAAGCCCGCCTGACAAAATCTGCAGCCTCTTATACAACCTCTTAACACTTCCTCTACTGCTCTGTCGTGTATTATTTCTATTGATGGTACGACAAAACTTTCAGGATAATATACCTTATCAAAATCTCTTATAATTCTTTTCTTGACCTTATCCGGCGCAAATTCTTTGTTTTTCCTGATCTCTTTTATTGTCAAGTCTTCATTATACTCTACATCATAAAAAGCAGGTATATACACGCCCTCTATTTTAGAAACTTCCTTTAAAAATTCTTCTTTGCTTTTTGACTCTTTCTTGGCCTTTTTATATACATTGACCATCTCTACTATTTCTTCTTCGCCTTCGCCAATTAAAAATATATCAACAAAGTCTGCTAACGGCTCTGGATTATATGCACACGGGCCTCCTGCTACCACTATCTGATTTAACTTTTTTCTGTCCTTTGACAATATCGGTATCCCTGCTAAATCAAGCATATTTAAAACATTCGTGTAACAAA
>JAUMXZ010000122.1 GCA_030528905.1 Clostridia bacterium
ACTACACCTGACGGCTACTATGTAGACGAAAACGGAAGATGGGTAAGCTAATTTTCGTTTACAGTAGTAACAAGCCAACTAAAAGTTTTAGAGACTAATCAACCTAAAATGGTTTTACGATGAAATAATATTGCACCTCAGGAGCGTTTTGACTTCTGAGGTGCATATTTTTATAGTACAGATTATAATATTTAAAGTGTGTAATCTTGCAAATGCTGACAAAAAGACACAAGAGAATTTTCAAACAAATATCACCTGTGTGTTGACGATTTTGGCAGCATGGTTACGGATACTGTTCATTTTTTGAGTCCATAAAGTCAGGTTTTTCTTTTTGATTTTTTCTGTTAATCCCTCCTTTTTTGCAAGTTGTTTTACTGTTTCTTCAAACAGTTTTTCTGCTTTCACATCCACTTGTGTCAGATATTGATGAAGTTTCCCCGAAGACACCAATGTATAAAATCGCACTTTGTCATTTTCGTAAAGAAACTCTCGATGCAACATTCCCCACACTCCGTAGGTTCCCTTTAACGCCTCTGATTTAAGCGTTAAAATAGTAAAATAGCGAGTTTTGTCCACCTTCTCAGATAAAGATTTCATCGAATACCTCCTATAGAATTAAGAATTCTACCCGATAAAGTCAAATACTCAGAGTGGACAAAAACTTTTCCTTTCATGATTATTTATGTAAGATTTTAACACATCCACCGTCTTTATTGTTTTGTTTTTATCAGGTATGGTGTTAGTTTAACATCAGCAGGTGCCATAGCCGCACCCATATTATTTGAATCAGAGATGTCAAAGTCTACGATTTTACCAATTAAAACATCAGATATTCGAGGCAGATTTTTATTTTTGCCGACTATAATGCAGCCTGAACCGGTAACAGTCCACTGAGAAGTGGGCGACTTTTGGCTGCCGTAATCAAGAGGGAATCTGAATTGTCTTTCTGCGGAACAAAAATGGCTGGAAGTTACAGCCGCACAAATTCCGGCGCAGTTTGTTTGCACCATAATAGCAGCTAACAAAAGAGCTTGAGCCATAGTGGAACAAGCACCATATTGGCCAAGAAAAGGGATATTAAAGTCTTTTAAAGCAAAAGTAGAGGATATACACTGGTTGAGCAAATCTCCGGCAAAAATCAGATCTATATCAGAAGATGATTTTGAAATTTTACTAAGAGCAATTTCAAAAGCTGTTTTTTGCAAGGTGCTTTCTGCTTCCTCCCAGCTTTTATCATTTTCAGATTCATCTATTATTTTATCAAAGTAACGGGCTATAGGGCCGCTTGCCTCTTTAGTACCCGCAACAGAAGCAAAGCTTAGAATAGAGGGTTTATCTTTAAGATGCAGTGTATATTTTCCTAATTTTTTAATCATATTAACACTCCTGATTTTTAATAGAGGCTAAACAGCCAAATAATAACGCCATAAATAATACCGGAGCTGATACCATAAACAATCACAGGGCCTGCGATTACGAACATTTTAGTTCCGACCCCGGTTATAAAGCCCTCTGATTTAAACTCTATAGCAGGCGCACAAACAGCGTTAGCAAAGCCGGTAATGGGAACAAGAGTGCCGGCACCTGCAAATTTAGCTAGTTTATCATAAAGGTGAAGGGCTGTGAATATAATAGATAGTAAGATAAGAGAGCAGGAAGATAAGGAGCGTGCATTTTGAATGGTAAGGCCAAGGGAAAGATAAGTATTAAGAAGGAACTGGCCAAAGGTACAAATAATACCGCCTGTTAAGAAAGCAAAGAGAATATTTTTAAATATTGGAGATTTTTGAGAATTATTATTTACCATTTTAGAATAGCTGTGGGAAAAATTTTTCATAATAAATCACATCCTGAAAAAGTCTATTATTATTTTGGCAATAAAAAATAGTTTTATACATTGTGATAAAAACGGTGATAACCGGGCATTTTATTAAGCGATTTAAACATTTTAAAAGGTAATATGAATAAAATTTTATAATAATAGTCAAAAAGAGAAAAAAACAAAAAAAAATCAAAAAAAACATTGACAGATTAGAGTTGTTGGTATATAATAGTATTTGTCAGTCGGAAATGACACGGGAGCATAGCTCAGCTGGGAGAGCACTTGCCTTACAAGCAAGGGGTCACAGGTT
>JAUMXZ010000123.1 GCA_030528905.1 Clostridia bacterium
ATTATGACTTTAATTTATATATTTGGAGGTTCATTATGAATGATTTTGTACTTGTAACAGATGCAGGCTGTGATTTACCCAAGAAATTAGTTGATGATTTGGGAATAGAATACATAGCTTTTCAGGTAGAAATAGATGGAAAAATTTATTCATTTCACCCGGATTTGAATGAGATTGATAATGCTAAGTTTTATTCCTTACTTAAATCAGGAGCATCGGTAAAAACTTCTTTAATCAATATAGATACCTATGAAGAGTATTTTGAATCCTTCTTGAAAAAAGACATAGATGTGATATATGTATCCTTATCTTCCGGTTTAAGTGGTACATATAATAGTTCTGTTGCTGCCTGCAAGCGACTTTCTGAAAAATATCCGGCAAGAAAGATTACCGCTGTAGACTCTTTATGTGCAAGCGGTGGTTTTGCAATGCTTTTATATTATGCTACGCTCAAAAAGAATGAAGGAGCAACTTATGAAGAAGTAAAATCCTACATTGAAGAAATAAGACATAGTATTATTCATTTGTTTACTGTGGATGATCTTAATCAGCTTAAAAGAGGCGGAAGAATTTCTTCAGCTACTGCACTTTTCGGAACAATGATGGGAATCAAACCAATGCTTCATATCAGTGCTAAAGGGGCAATTGAAACAACTGGCAAAGTCAGGGGAAGAAAAGCATCAATTCAAAAAATGTTCAACGATATGAAAAAGATGATAAAAAATCCCAACGGCCAGACTATCTTTATAAGTCACGGTTATGCTGAGGATGACGCTAAATATCTTGCAAGTCTTATAAAGAAGGAATGGAAGATAAAAAATATATACATTGATTATGTCGGGCCTTCTATCGGAGCTCATTCCGGTTATGGCACATTAGCTCTTTTCTTCTTAGGAGAAAAAAGAGAGGTTAATTAAAATTACAGAAACTATATACCCTGTCATATCAGCTAACAGAGCAGCAATAATGGTATGACGGGTTTTTTTTATCCCGACAGAACCAAAATATACAGTTATTGCATAAAAAGTAGTTTCTGTTGAACCCATCATAACGCAGGCCATTCGTCCTATTAAACTATCAGGGCCGTACTCAGAAAAAATATTATCACATAATGCTATAGACCCGCTGCCTGAAACCGGACGCAGCAGCATAAGAGGGAGCAGTTGTTCGGGAATTTGAAAAAAAGACATAACAGGGCTTACAAAATTTGCAAGTAAGTCAAGAGCTCCTGAAGTTTTAAACATACTAATTGCACAGATAAGACCTACAAGAGAAGGTAATATTGATAAAGATGAGTTGATACCTTGTCTTGCTCCATCGACGAATATGTCAAATACAGGTATGCGTTTTATAAGACCAAATATAATAATGAACAGTATTATAAATACTACCGCGTATGAACCTATATTCGACATATCTTTTTATCTCGTCTTTCAAATAATTTAGCAGCTGATATTCCAACGATGAGAGCAGAAATTGAGACTATCCAAATTTCAGGTAGGACATCAAATGGGTTTAGAGAACCATATTTAATTCTAAGAGATGAAACCATAGTAGGTATTAACTGCAAAGAAGCAGTGTTTATTACAACGAACATAATCATAGAATTAGTAGCATAGCCGCTGTTGTCGAGTTTAGCCTCATTTTTCAATTCCTTCATAGCTTTTATTCCCAACGGAGTAGCAGCATTACCAAGTCCTAAAAGGTTTGCAGTTATATTCATACATATAGCCTTAAAGGCTTTTTTATTTTCATCCACATCTTTGAATAATTTTTTTAACAGTGGTTTAAACAGTTTTGATATTACAGTTGTAATACCGCCCTTATCAGCAATATCCATTATTCCGCTCCAAAGGCACATAAGGCCCAAAGTTTGTAAAACTATTTCCACAGCCTCTTGTGCACCATTTAGAAATCCTTGTGATACCTCATCAATTCTGCCGGTTATCAAAGCACAGATAATGCTTATAACCATTATAAATGCCCATATATAGTTCATCATACTAAATCAATCCTCATATTTTTAAAATATATTTATGCAAATAAAAAAATTTTAGAACTTTTTAAAATATATCTATAGACATTTAATAATAAATAATATATAATCTATGGTGATTATTTG
>JAUMXZ010000124.1 GCA_030528905.1 Clostridia bacterium
AAGGGGAAATCGGTTAATACCGATTTCTAACCCATTTAAAAAGAAATAGAGATATCCCGCGAAAATACGCACCTTTTGGCACAGGCATTTTCAGCGGGGTATCTCTATTTCTATACTTCATAATTATTTTTGGGCGCAAAAAACTAAGGGTACTTATTTTTATAACCGCACTTTTGATTAAGCTACATTTTCTACCTGTTTTCCTTCGAATTTTCGGATTTCATCGTGAAGAAAACGATGGTATTTATTAATATTTCGTCCTATCGCAAACAACATAAATTCCTTGTATACTTTGTCAGATGAACGATAATTAAATCTACGGAAGTTTTCGTTTTCTTTCATGTCGCCAAAATGTCCTTCTGTCTGGATGGAACGGATTTGACGATTCAGAATTCCTTTTTCACTTTCTATATTTGCATGGGATTCTGATTTCAGTTCTTCCCATTGCTCGTTTATCTTCATGATCTTATTCTTATCAGCATCTTTTTCCGGATTATATTTATACAAACATTTTGCTTTATGTTCGCAGCCACTACAGTCTGCGCATCCGTAAACTTCAAAGGTCTGTGTATAACCATCTTGTTCCTTTGTTTCAGTGTGGATATGTCTCAGTTCCCTTCCGTCATGACAAACATAGTAATGCTCATCCTCAAAAATCTGATAGGTCATGTTATAATGCTTGCCGATATCTTCCTTATACGCACGGGTTTTACGTTTCTCGTGGTCTTGCAGTTTAATGTAACTGTCGATGTCATGTTCTTTTAAGAACAAAAGATTTTTCTCACTGCAATAACCACTATCAGCAGTTACCTCTTTTAACTTTTCTTCAAATGCAAGGAAATGTTTGTTGATGACTGGAATCAGTGTATTGTAATCTGTTCGGTCATTGCTAACGTATCCATGAATAATAAAATAGTTTTCTACTGCAATCTGAACATTATATGCAGGCTTTAACTGTCCGTTGAGCATATGGTCTTCCTTCATTCTCATGAAGGTAGCTTCCAAATCTGTTTTCGAATAACTGTTACGGCCTGTTCCCATGATTTCAAAGCATTCCTTATACTTCATCAGACGCTTTCCACATGCCTCCAGTTCCTCATAAAGAAGCTGGATTTCTGATTTCTTCTGTCTTTTTTCGTAAACAAACGAAATTCCTTCTCCTTCAGCAATCTTAATCAGGTTGTTCTGCAACTTTAACAGTTCTAACGGAGAACAGTTGTCTATTTCAATGATCGTGTTGTTGGAAAGTTTTTTGTGTTTTGTGAGTTTGCGTTTGCGGTTCTTTTCAATAACATCACGCACTTTATCCATACCCTCAATGATAAACATCTGGACATTGCCCAAGTCGTACTTTTGACCATACTCATTTTCATTCAGAATTTCATTGTATCTAACATAAAGAGCATCAATAGTATCAAGCAGTCCTACAAGATGATAATTAAGCGTGCCTCTCCACACAAATGTATAACGGTTGGCGTTAGCCTCAATCTTTGTTCCATCAATGTAGAGAGCCTCTAGAGTAATTAATCCTTCTTTTTTAAGTCTACGCAGAAACTGATAATTCAGGTCATCCAAGATTTCGCCGGTAAGCTTATTGTTTATAAAATCATAAAAGGCATCTCTTTGAGGTTTTTCTCCCTGCGTAAGCCAGATAAATGCGAGGTCTCTTTCGCATAATTCAACAATACGGTCAACAGATTTCACTCCGCGCATATTTGCGTATGTAAGCACTGCATACTTCATGATTGGGTTGTACCCGATTCTTCCCCTGTTTGAATACTGAGCCAAAAACTTAGTAAAATCTAAATCCTCCATCACTTTTTTTAGGGTGTAGACTGGATCGTCTTCAGGCAAACTCAATTCAAAGAATTTAAAGTTAATTTTCTGTTGTCCTAATTCAAAAAATTGGTTATAATAATCTTGTTTTTCCATAGTTACATTATAACATGTAACGGAGAGAAGATGGTTGTGGTTAGCCATCTTTTTTCTCTTTTTAGGCAAAAAGTTAGGGCGAGGTGTGGCTCATGTGAGCCGTTCCTCGCCCTATTTAGAACTGTCTATTTCCCGACAGCCCCTT
>JAUMXZ010000057.1 GCA_030528905.1 Clostridia bacterium
TAAAGTAAGTCTTAGAGGATCTAACATCGCACTACTATCATTTAACAGCCCTGATTGTTTGGCGATATGTTTAAGCTTTTTTACTTTTTCTGCTATATCTCTCAGAAAATATCTTTTCTGTTTTGTCAGATAATCAATACATAAATCTATTGATACAAGTATTGGATATGACGGGCTTGTCCCTGAAAACAGCCTCATAGCCTCTGCAGCAGCTTTTATATACTGTTTGTTGTTTATATTTAATACTGCACCGGCTGTCATAACAGGCAATGTTTTGTGAAGTGAACAAGCCACTAAGTCTGCTTTTTGAAGCGATTTATCTAAATCTTCATCTGTAAAATAAAGATGTGAACCGTGGGCATTATCAACAAGCAAAATGCAATCGTTCTTATGGCATATATCCGCTATTTTATCTATATCCTGTATTAGACCATAATAATTAGGCGATGTGATATATACAACCTTTGCCTCTTTATTCGTCTTTATCAGCCGCTTAATTTCTTGTGGATTTATTCTGCCGTTTTTTTCAGGATAGACCCAAACGGGCTCCATATCAAGCAAAGCCATTGCATTTACTGCACTTTTATGAATACTTCTGTCTGCTATTATTTTTTTACTTCTCATACTTGCAAGTTTTATCATCGTTTGTATGCAAAGTGTGCAGCCAAAAGTAGAATATAACGATAATCCTGAGCCAAAAAGCCTTGAAGCCTTTGTTTCTGATTCCTTTATCGCTCCGTTATGCTCCAGCAGGTTATCAGTATCAGGTAATTCAGTTAAGTCATAATTTATCATATTGTCAAAAAAAAAGCTGTAATTTTCATTTACAGCAAAACTTTTATGTCCCGGCGTATGAAACGAGGACATTTTTTTATTTATATGTTTATTTAACGCATCATAAATTGGTATTGGCATAAAATCTCCTTTTACAGCAAACTAACAGCTAAGTCTAAAGTCATATCATCGCTGCAATACTTAATCACATCTCTGACCGCCACTACTCCCTCAAACATACCGTCTTTTAAAACCGGTAGTTTTCTATATTTTTCGCACACCATTATAGCTATAATATCCTCTAATCTCTGCTCCGGTGTTACAAATGATATATCCTGTGTCATTATCTGTGAGGCTTTGACATCCTTAGGTCTTAGTCCACGAGCTATAACTTTTGAAATAATATCTTTTCTTGTTATCATCCCTTTGAATTTTCCGGCACACACAACAGGCATAACTCCCACATTAAACTCCTGCATAACAAAAGCACACTCCTGCACAGAATCGCTTGGAAGCACGGCTATCGGATTTTTACTCATCACATCTTTTACCTTCAGTCTCACTGTTTAATTCCTCCGAAATCATAATATTCCGGTTTATGACCTGAGCTTTTCTCCATTTAAAGGCTCTGTTTTGTAAAATTTCATAATCACCTTTTTTTATTATGGGTATTATCTGCTCATTAAATTCTTTTATACGGGTAAAAGATATATTTTTGTTTAGAGGACAGACTTCCTGACATATATCGCAGCCCCAGACAAGAGAAGATTTTTTTAAAATACTTATTTCCCAATCAGAAAGATCGCCTTTTTTTTGTGATATATGAGAGGCACACAAAGACTTATTAAAATTATTTTCACTCAATGCTTTTCCGGGGCAGCTTCTTATACATTTCTGACAATGAAGACAGGTATTATTTTTTTCAACTTCAGGCTTATCAGGAAGTGTTAAATCTGTTACTATCTCGCCTATAAAAACAAAAGAACCGTATTTTTCGTTTATCAAAAGGCCATTATCTCCTCTTACGCCCAAATTGCATCTAACAGCTAAGTCTACCTCTTTTAACGGAGAATTATCAGCAAAAAAAGAAAATTTATAGTCCGGTAATTTTTCTTTTAGTTTTTTACATATATTATCAAGCTTTTGATTTAAAACGCTATGATAATCTTTAACACAAGCGTAGTATGAAATATTCCGCTGTTTTTCTCCGCTGTAATAGGGAAAAAGCATACAAATAACACTTTGTGCATTTTCAGGCAATCTGTTTTTGGCTCTACATTCTATAAGTTCAGAGCTTAGCTGTTCAAAATCACAATAGCCCCAACAATCAATCTCATCAGCCTTTAGCAGCTTATCAATAAAATCGACAATATTTTCCATAATCAGTAATATAATAAATCTATATCAAACTCGCTATAGACTTTATTTTTTCTCATATCCACTATATTTGTAACGATACCATTTTCGAGTATATCAATCGTTGCATATGTATCGGTCATTCTCAAAGAGCCCGGGTTTAACATATGAAGTCCTGTAATATATTCACAGAAAGGACAATGCGTATGGCCAAACAGAACGATATTTGCATCTCTTTTTCTTGCAGCAGCTGATATTTCGCCAAAGCCTAATTTTACATTATGAAGATGTCCATGAGTCATATATATTTTAGTTCCTTCTAAATTAAGTTCCTCACTATCAGGTAACTTTGAGCCAAGATCACAATTTCCTCTTACACCTATAAAGCATTTCTCAGGATAAAGACTTTTTACATCCTCAAGCTCACCGTTTTGATCTCCCAAATGGATAACTATCTGGGCACTTTGTTGTGTCAGAACAGCCTTATTAAACTTATCAAACTCACCGTGAGTATCAGAAACAACCATAATTCTCATAATACACCTCAAAATATTTTTATTTTTTACACTTTCTATCCCAATACAGTACCAAGCTCAATCTTATGGCCTTTGAGAAAATCCTCTGATCTCATTCTCTTTTTACCTTCAATTTGAACTTCACATAGCTCTATTGCGGTATTATCAGCACAGCCAACAGTAAGCGGAGCTGTACTTATAACTTCGCCCGGAGCACAATTTTTATCTGCCAGGACATTAGCCGAATAGATTTTTAACATCTTGCCATTAAGCTTTGTACTTGCTACCGGCCACGGATTCATTCCCCTTATGAAATTATTAAGCACATATGCGTCTTTATTCCAATCTATGACGCCGTCTTTTTTGGAAATCATCGGAGAATAGCAGCTTTTTTTATCATCTTGTTTCTCACCTGAGAGCTCATTGTTTTCAATTTTGTTTAGTGTTTCTATTAAAAGAGCTCCACCTGTTTTTGAAAGCTTATCGTGAAGAGTCCCCGCCGTATCATCAGGTTCTATCTCAACCAGGGCCTTTAATAGCATATCTCCCATATCAAGCCCCTCGTCCATTAGCATTGTAGTAACCCCTGTTGTCTTCTCACCGTTTATAATACTCCACTGTATCGGTGCTGCACCTCTGTATTTGGGCAGCAGGGAAGCGTGAACATTTATACAGCCATATCGTGGAATACTTAAAATTTCTTTTGGCAGAATTTTTCCAAATGCTACAACGACGATGACATCAGGATTTTTCTCTTTAAGAGAATTTATAACTTGGTCATCTTTTAAGCTGTTAGGCTGATAAACCGGTATATCGTATTTCAGCGCAAGTTCTTTAACCGGCGGAGCAGTCAGCTTATATTTTCTGCCTTTAGGCTTATCCGGTTGTGTAAAGACTGCTGCTACATTATGATTGTTTTCAATTAACGCCTGTAAACAATTCAGTGAAAATTCCGGAGTTCCCATAAATATAATATTCAAGTTAAAGCCTCATTTCTTAAAATAATAATTTATAAAACTTAGGATTAAGCTTCTTCTAATTCTTCCGGTGACAGCCTTCTTATACACTTATCTGTAAACAATATTCCGTCTAAATGATCTATTTCGTGGCAGAAGGCTCTGGCAACGAGGCCTTGACCTTCTATAGTGAACTCCTCACCGTTTATATCCTGTGCTTTAACGGTTACTTTCTGAGGTCTTTTAACAATTCCGAACTCATTAGGGCAGGACAAACAGCCTTCGACTTCCTGTTGTTCGCCCTCAGTTTTTATTATTTCGGGATTTATAAGTACAACTATGTCACTTGCGTCTCTGCTAAGGTCTACAACTGCATATCGTCTTAATATTCCTATTTGAGGAGCTGCTAAGCCACAGCCACGAGCCTGTATCATAGTTTCTTTCATATCTTCTATAATCTGTTGTAATCTTTGGTCAAATTTTTCTACTTTTCTGCATTTTTTGGTCAATATAATATCGCCTGTTTTAACAATATTTCTGATTGCCATTTTAAACCTCCTAGAATATCGAATCGGGATTCATATTTATGGTAATTTTAACATCTTTATGTTGTTTTTTATTTGCAAAATCTATCAACAATTCAGAGATCATCATTCTTAATCTTCTGTTATTTTTACATTTTATAATCAATTTATATCTATACCTGTTTGATACTTTGATAATAAGTGCTGCAGACGGACCTAAGACTCTTAATGGCTGTTCGGAATACTTTTCTTTTGATACGCGTTTAAGGCTGTCAAAAAACTCTTTGGAAGCGTACATAGCGCAGTCTTTATCTTTGGAAGAAAATGTAACTACACACAAGTCGCAAAACGGCGGATAAAGCATTGCCTTTCTTATTGCGATTTCGCTTTCATAAAATCTGTCGTAATCCTGTTGTGAAGCCATTTTTATAACATCATTTTCAGGCGTATTTGTCTGAATAAGCGCAACACCTTTTTTCTTTCCTCTTCCTGCCCTGCCCACAACCTGAGTCAGCAGATCAAATGCTTTTTCATAGCTTCTGAATTCGCTGCTGTACAAAAGGTTATCAGCACTTACTATTCCTACGAGCGTAACATTTTCAAAGTCAAGCCCCTTTGCTACCATCTGGGTTCCGACCATTATATCAAACTCACCTTTTTCAAACTCAGAAAGCTTTTTATCGTGGGAATTTTTTCCAAGAGTAGTATCAGCATCCATTCGCAAAATTTTTGCATCAGGTAAAAACTCTTTTAAGTCCTGCTCTATTTTCTGAGTTCCCTGCCCTGAGAATCTTACAAAGTTCTCGTCACAATACGGGCATTTTGTATCAAAGTCATATGAAAACCCGCAGTAATGACACATTAGCTTATTATTAGCACTATGATATGTCATAGATATACTGCAGTTAGGACAGGTTATAACATTAGAGCACATTTTACACGAAGCAAATGTGTTATAACCGCGTCTGTTAAGAAGAAGTATTGCCTGCTGACCTTTTTTTATAACCTCTGTCAGCCTGTCTAAAAGCTCCTGGCTAAACGCCTTGTTGTTCCCGTTTGCAAGCTCCTGATTCATATCAATAATTCTCACATCAGGCAGTACAGATTCGCCGTATCTTTTTTTGAGTACATTAAGGCTATAGCGATTATTCTGAGCCATATAATAGCTTTCCAAAGATGGAGTTGCAGAACACAGCAGTAAAAGAGAATTGTTTTCTTTGCACCGCCATTTAGCAATCTCGTGTGCATCAAACGAAGGTGTCTTAGCTGACTTATAACTGCTTTCCTGTTCCTCGTCCATAATAATCAGGCCAAGATTTTTCAAAGGTGCAAACACTGCTGACCTGGTTCCTATTACTATATTGATATTCCCATTTTTAACTTTTCTGAATTCATCAAGTCTTTCACCCGCAGATAATCCGCTATGAAAAACAGCAACACTGTCTTTATAGAGCGTTTTGAAAACGCAGATAAGCTTTGAAGTCAAAGCAATTTCAGGCACCATTAGAATAACGCTTTTGCCTTTTTTTGTAACATACTCTATCATCTTCATAAAGACCGATGTTTTACCGCTGCCGGTAACTCCATAAAGCAGTGAAACAGCCGGTTTATTTTGATCAACTTCAGCCTTTAAATTTTTAAATACTCCCTGTTGTTCAGGTGATAAAATAATATCCCTGTTTATGTGTTCTGTTTTATAAAAACCAGGCTCTCTGTAGACCTGTACATTTTCGGCTCTTATTATATTCTTTTTTTCAAGAGTTTTAATAACACTTATTCCAACAGCAGTATAATAAGAAATTTCCTTTGCACTGCTTTTTTTATGTTCTTTTAAATAATCGACAACCGCCTGCTGCTTACTTGTCAGCTTAGCAGGTGGTTTTTGTTCTGAAACAGAATAAACCGAGATAAATTTTTCCTTGGTTTTTTGTCGTGCTATTAACTCTTTTTTTATTATTTCTGATTTACAAAGTTCATAGATAATTTTCTCTGAGCTGTTACCAAATTTATTTAACAGCCTCTTTTTAGAGATTTTCCCACCATTTTCTTTGACAAATTGTATGATTTCTTCTTTTTTTACAGATGTTTCCTTGTTTTGTAGTGTTTTATTCTGATTAAGCTTATATATAGTTTCAAAGCTATAGCTTAGTCCTGTAGGGATTAAAAGCTTCAGAGCCTGAAACAAAGTACAAAAGCATCTGTCTTTTATGACAAATAACAATTTAAGCATTTCCTCATTCAAAATAGGCTCATCATCTATGACTTGTTTTATCTTTTTTAAATTTTCCGACTGTAAATCTGTTTTTCTTACATCTACAACAATAGCCTGTCTTAATGCGTTATACACACCAAACGGCACCACTACTCTGCTTCCGGGCCTTAGCCCACCTGGAGCGATATAATCATAAGCTTTATCAATGGGGTAGGATATATTTTCTACATACACCTGAGCTATTAACATAAAGCATCAACTAATCTATATGGTTATATTATAAATTTTTATTACTTTCAGTATATTCATTCTTTTGTTCCTGATTCAGATTTTGTTCAAAAAATATACTTCCATCTGTTTCTGCCATATTATAACGCTCAATATAATCTTCAAAACTTATTTTCTTATCGTCGTCCTCATTATTTACAATATCGAACTCATCCGGTTCAAATATTTCATATTTACCCTCTTCAAAATCTCTTATTGCCATTTTAACCGGTTTTTCGTCGAGTATTACTTTATCATCTTGAGCCTTCTGAGCTATATCGCGGGCTCTTTTAGCAACAGCCATAACAAGTGAATATTTACTTTTCTCGCCACTCATCATTTCTTTGATAGACAACTTTTTCATATCACATTTCTCCCCTATTCAAATAATAAATTTGTTCTGCTCGATTTTAATTTTTCGCTGTTTATTATATTTATTATATTATCAACACACTCATCTATATCATCGTTTATAACTGTGTAGTCATATTTTTTAAACAGAGCTAATTCTTTTTTTGCAACAGCCAATCTTTTAGCTATAACATCATCACTGTCGGTATGGCGATTTTTCAATCTGTTTTCAAGCTCCCCAAAAGATGGCGGTGCAATAAAAATTGATACAGCTTCTTTAAATTTATCTATAACCTGAAGTGCGCCCTGAGTTTCTATTTCAAGTATTACATCATAGCCTTTATTAAGGTCATCAAAAACCTTTTCTTTCGGCGTACCATAGAAGTTATCGCAATATTGAGCATATTCTATCATACCATCTTTTTCTATTTCGGCAAGGAACTGTTCTTTTGAGATAAAAAAGTAATCTACTGTATCAATTTCACCTTTTCTTTGTTTTCTGGTAGTAGCTGAAACAGATATTTTTATATTATCTTTTTTCTTTAGCAATTTTTTCAAAACAGTATCTTTGCCGACACCTGATGGGCCTGAAAAAACTATCAGTAAGGCGTTGTTGTTCATAATTATACACTTCCTTCATTTATGTAATTTATCTTACCTAATATATCTTCTGTGTTTATTGAAGATATAAATACTTGTTCGCAGTCTGTGATGATAACAGACTGTGTTTTTCTTCCGAAAGTGGCATCTACTAACAGGTTATCAGCTTTAGCAGTCTGAATGATTCGTTTTATCGGAGCGGACTCAGGGCTCAGGACACAAACGATTCTTTGCACAGACAGAAAATTTCCAAAACCAATATCTATAAACTGCATATTCACCTCTTACTTATTCTATATTTTGAACTTGTTCTCTCATTTTTTCTATTTCAGCTTTTATATCTATGACTAAGGCAGAGATTTTTATATCATTGATTTTTGAGCCGATTGTATTGACTTCACGATTAGCTTCCTGTATAGTGAAATCCATTTTTTTACCGACAGGAGCTTTTGAGTTAGTAAGGTTGATCAGGTTATTCAGGTGATTTTCAAGGCGTATTGTTTCCTCGTGTACTGTTATTTTATCAGAAAGTATAGCAATTTCGGTTAAGACTCTATCTTCGTTGACATCTTTTTCCTTCAGGACTTCTTTTATTTTTTCGCTAAGACGGTTTTTGTAATCTTCAATTACTCTTGGGTATTCTTTTTTAATAAGCTCCAATATGGCCAAACTTTTCCTGCAGCAGTCTGTTACATCTGTTTTCAAAACTTCGCCCTCTTTTTGTCTGAATATTAAAACATTATCAAGAGCTTTATCAAAGCAGGAAAGGAAATAGTCTATAAACTCATCGCCGGACAGGTCATCGTCCTCATATCTGAATAAGTCAGGGCATCTCAGGACATTAGACATAGAGACCTCGGGGATTATGTTGCATTTTTGTTTAGTTTCTCTTAAAAGACGGGTAAATTTTTCTGCACGGCTCAAGAAAAGCTCGGTATCTATATTACAATCTTCATTTATTTTAAGGGCGACAAAGACTTCCACCTTACCGCGGGAAATTTTCTCTTTTATTTTTGCTCGTAATTTAGGTTCTAAAAAGCTTATATTATTATTCATTCTGACATGGCAATCCAGATATCTGCTGTTAAGAGTTTTAATACTTATTTCAAACTGCCACTTATCAAAGCTATCGCTTACAACTGAGAATCCGGTCATACTTTTCAACATAAAAATTATCTCCAAATCTTAAAATAAATCTTTCTACTATTTGTGGGGTTAGACTTATTTCTGGTACTAACATAATAGCAGTTTTATCATCATTAATAATTGATTCAATAATATTCATATAGACTTCAGTTTT
>JAUMXZ010000009.1 GCA_030528905.1 Clostridia bacterium
GATGACGACTATGACACAGACGACGATGACGATGGTTATACCCCGGTAGTTCCTGATAATCCGGAAAAAATTAATACTCTTGAAAAGAATGAGCGCGATGACGCAGTTGATGACCTCGAGAAAACAGTAAACAAAGAGATGGACGAACTTGATAAAGAGTTTGAAGAGTGGTTAGCACAAGTTTCAAAAGAGGCTGACGAGGCTTATCAAAAGGCATTAGAAATCATAAATTCTGATGACATTGACGACAGCGATTACAGTGATGAAGAGTTCGTTGAAGATATGGACAAATTGCTCGACGAAATGAGAGCAAACAACGAGATAACAGAAGAAGAATATCAAGAAATGAAACTAGCTCTCGTTGATCCTGAGGATCCTGAGAATCCTGACTTCAAGTCAAAAGTTGCGATTTTAGAGGCTGTTGGCAAAGAGAGTAATGCTGAAGGGGAGAAAACAGAATCTCTGTTTGACAAAGCAAGAAAGAAAATTGCAGAATCTGAGGCAGAAATGTTCGTTAAAATTAACGGTCAAATCGGTGGATATCTTGAGTTCAGCTATGCATCAGGTGGATTAGAATTCACTTCAGGTGTAATAATTGCAGGTTTAAAACTTGGCGTACCTGTCAAAACTTACATCCCGCCAACACCTATTTATGTTGGTATGAGCTTATCAATTGGAATGAACGGTGTTATCGGATTAGAGTATGATAGAGAAGCTTTAGAGAAGAAATTGAGATTGAAAGCAGAATTATCTCCGTCAATTTCCGCAGGAGCTAAAGTTGGTTTAGGCGCAGAGAAGATAATCGGAGTTGAAGGCGGCTTTGACGGTAAGTTAGGTACTAAGATCAACTTTACTGCAAAAGAGAAGCTAAAGGTAAATGTTTCCGGTTCGGCATATGCAAAAGCATATTTCACACTGTTTAGCGTAAAGAAAACCTGGCCTCTGTTTGACAAACAATTATATCCGAGACCAAATAATGGAGTTGTTATCTCATCTGAGGAAGAGACATTCCAAGATTTCCTCAACACAGCAACACTAATCGATCGTTCATATCTTAACAATGACGATGCAGGTATATCAGCATTATCAAACTATCTGTTTGAGAAGAACAGCACACATCCTGTAACAGCACCAAGTCTCGCAGTCTTAGAAGACGGACGCAAACTCTTGGTATGGGTTGATGACACAGGTACAAAGAGCAACACAAATATGAGATCACTTATGTTCTCAATCTGTGATACAAACGGAACATGGTCAGAAGCTCAGGCATTATTTGAGGACGGTACTGACTTTGATACTCCAGAGTTACACAGTGATGGCGGAGAAATCTATCTGTCATACGGCAAAGCAAACCAAGTAATGGCTGATGACATTGCTCCGGAAGAATTATTAGCAAACTATGATTTATATGTTTCCAAATTCAACGGAACAAGCTTTGATGCTCCTGTTTGCGTAGACGGCGGCGATGGAAGAATAGCTGTAGTTTCATCAGTTTCAAACGACAGCGGAAAAGTAACAGTATCTTGGGTAGAAAACGATCAAAACAACCTCTTCTTAGACGAGGGAACAAATACAATTTTCGTACGCACACTTCAAGATGGTGCTTGGTCAGAAGAAACAGTAGTATTCGAAGCAGCTAATGAAATAGTAGACTTAGCAGCATACAATGGCGATGTATATTACTCAGTAATAAACAGTGATACAACACATTCATTGTATAAAAACAAAGAACTTGTCTACAATACAGCAGGAATTATCTCAGAATTAGAACTTACTGACGATAGTCTCTACTTCTTAGATGCCAGCGAAATAAAAGTATTCAACGGCGAAGAAATCGAAACAACAGGATTGTCAGATATCAATGATTACGAAATAGCCTCAAACGGAACAAACAAAGTTATCGTAATCAATGACGGCGATGCTTACACAAGTGAGTTATACATCAGTAAATTTGAAAATGGCGAGTGGACTATACCTGTATTATTCTCAAACTTTGGCAAATATATCAGATCTTACTCTCCAATAATTGACAATGACGGTTCTGTAAAGGTTGCATTAAATGCAGTAGAGTTAAAAGAAGACGATATAAACTACGAGAAAGCAAACTTAATTGTAGCAGAAGATTCTGGATTATTTGATATAACAGTAGACAGTTTTGACCTTAAAGATGGCGATTTGACACCGGGTACAACAGAGACATTAGTATTTGATGTATCTAACACTGGTGCAATGGATGTAATGAACTTCAAAGCAAGATTAGTTGATCAAAACAACAATGTTCTAGCTGAAAAAGATTACAATAGTGAAATCGAAGTATATGATACAGAAACATTCGAAATCGACTACGCAGTTCCGGCAGATCTTGTTAAGACAGACCTGCGCTTAGAAGTAATTACAGATGAAGTTGATATTGATCCTTTAGACAACCACGATACTATGGTTGTAGGCGGTGCAGACGTAGAGATCAAGAATCTAAGAGTTCTTGAAAACGAAGGCAAAGTAGCTTGCACAATAACCAATGTTGGTGGCGAAGCTGCAGAAGCTGTAAACATCGAATTAAAAGACGGTAATACTTTGGATAGCATCATTTTATCCGAGAACTTCGAATCAATACCGGCAGGCGAATCAAGAGATGTAGTTGTAGATCTCCCTGATTATATGTTAGTAGCAGAAGATGGTGCATTGAATGCTGTAGACGCATATGTAACAACAGCAAGCATAGAATCTGATCTAATAGGCAACAGTGATAGAATCGTATTTGGAACATTATTAGACGAATCTATTAACGGTTGGAAATTAGAAAATGGCGCTTGGAAATATTATGAAAACGGTCAAGCAAAAACAGGTTGGATACTTGACGGCGGAGTATGGTACTTCTTAGATGCAAACGGAATCATGCAAACAGGTTGGATTCTTGACGGTGGAGTATGGTACTACTTAAATGCAAATGGTGCTATGGCTACAGGTTGGATATTTGACGGTGGCGTATGGTACTACTTAAATGCAAACGGTGCTATGGCTACAGGTTGGATTTTCGACGCACAAAGATGGTACTTCTTAGAGGCAAGCGGTGCTATGTTCACAGGTTGGTTATTCCAAAATGGAGCTTGGTACTATCTCTATAACGGCGGTGAAATGGTTATCGGCTACAAATTATTAGATTGGGCAAACGGAAATGACCTCTTCGGATTCGGCGTAGATGGACGTATGTATCAAAACACAACTACTCCGGAAGGATACAAAGCAGATGCTAACGGTGTCATTTCAATCGATCAAATTTAGTAACAGTAATTTAAAACTCTATATGGCTATATAAAAAGAAGTCATATAAAAATAGAAGGCTGCACAGAGATAATCTGTGCAGCCTTTTCGATTTATATTTAGAGAGCAGCTTAGGAGAAGAAAAAGAAAAGCCCGACTTTAACAGTCGGGTTTAATTTATATATAATTCACTTATATAGCAGTCAAATTTTTCAAAGAGAGGTCTAAAATCGGAGCTGAATGAGTAAGAGCGCCGCTTGAGATGAAGTCGACACCAATATCTGTCAGGTTTTTGATGTTTTCCTTTGTAACATTACCGCTACATTCGGTCTGAGCCCTGCCCTTACATAAGCTGACAGCAGTTTTCATATCCTCAGGAGACATATTATCAAGCATAATAATATCAGCACCAGCATCAAGAGCTTCATTGAGCATATCGAGGTTTTCAACTTCGATTTCAATTTTGCGAACAAACGGAGCATATTCCTTTGCCATAGAAATAGCTTTTTTAATACTTCCGGCAGCACCGATGTGGTTATCTTTTAGTAAAATGCCGTCGCTTAGATTGTAGCGATGATTACAGCCGCCACCTGTTTTAACGGCATATTTCTCGAATATACGCATATTAGGGGTAGTTTTTCTTGTATCGAGGAGTTTAGTGTTAGTATTTTTTAGAAGCTTAACAATAGAATTAGTATAAGTAGCAATACCGCTCATACGCTGCAAGAAATTCAGAGCAGTTCTCTCGCCGGAGAGTAAAACTCTGATATCACCTTTAATGACTGCAAGTAAGTCTTTATTTTTAACAAAATCGCCGTCTTTGCAGAAAAATTCAAAATCGGTATCAGGGTCGAGCAGAGTAAAAACGCGCTTAAAGACATCAAGACCGGCGATAATACCGTCCTGTTTACAAATGAGTTCAACCTTACCAAGCTGATAATCCGGCATAACGGAATTAGTAGTAATGTCTTCACTTGTGATGTCCTCACGCAGAGCACTTAAAATCAATTCATCAGCAGTAGTTTTCATAGTAATGTTATTCATATCGAGATTTCTCCTGTTCTATAGCATCTAAGACCATTTTTTTGTAAGTTTCCTCGCAGTTAAGGTAAATATTCGGATCGACATAAAAGTCGCAATAAGAGGAATTATGGGAGTAATAAAGAGAGATATTTTGAGCAGCTCGTTTAGCAAAAACAAGGCTTTCCAAAAGGGAGTTGCTTGCAAGACGATTTTTACCGTGAACGCCATTACAAGCGGTTTCGCCAACAGCATAGAGCCTTGACATAGAGGAGCGGCTGTAGGTATCCACAGAAATGCCGCCCATAAAGTAGTGCTGAGAAGGGACAACAGGTATAGGTTCTTTAGTAATATCATAGCCTTCATTCAGACAGTAGTTGTAGATATTAGGGAAATGAGAAATAATTTCCTGTTTGGGAATAGGTTTTAAAGAAAGCCAGACGAAGTTAGAGTTATCTTTTTTCATCTGGTCAAAAATTGCCTGAGAAACTATATCACGAGGTAATAATTCGTCAACGAAGCGATTGCCGTTAGCATCGAGTAAAACAGCGCCCTCGCCTCTGACAGACTCAGAGATAAGAAAGCGTCTGCCGGGTTTTTTAGAATAGAAAGTGGTAGGATGTATTTGGATATAGCTAATGTTTTTTAGTTTAATATTATGTTTAATAGCTAAAGCTAAAGAGTCAGCAGTAAGGTGCTGGTAGTTAGTAGAGTTTTCAAAAAGGCCGCCGATACCGCCGGTAGCAAGGATGGTATAATCAGAGAGGATAGGAAAGCAATCGCCGTCTTTGTTTTTAGCAATTATGCCGCTGCAGACATTATTTTGGGATATAAGGTCAAGCATTGTACAGTTTTCCATTATGGTTATATTATCCTGATTCAAGGCAGCTGCTAAGAGTTTTGAGGTAATTTCTTTTCCGGTCTCGTCCCCGCGGAAGAGTATTCGGGCGCGGCTGTGAGCGCCTTCGCGAGTGAAAGCGAGGTTATTGCCGAGTTTAGTAAAATTGACGCCCAGTGAGATTAAGTGGTTAATAGTATCTCTTGAAGCGTTTATCATAATACTAACGGACTCAGGATCGTTTTCAAAATGCCCGGCACGCATAGTGTCGTCAAAGAAGGGCTGAAAGTCATCATCATCACGAAGCATACAAATACCGCCCTGAGCAAGAGAGGAATCACTTTTGATAGCATCAGACTTAGTTATAATGAGGATATTTATATTTTTAGGCAGATTAAGAGCAGAGAACAGGCCTGCTACTCCGGAGCCAACTATAAGTACATCAGTTTTCATAATTATCACGTAGAAAGCTCGAGCATTTTATCAAGAGGAGCTAAAGCTTTATTTCTCCTTTCTTCACTGATTTGGATATTATTGGATTCATTTTGCAGCACATCGAGGATTTTTTGCAAGGTATTTTTTTTCATATCGGGGCAAAGAGGCTCAGGGGTAACGAAGTAGAAATTTTTATCGGGGCTATCGTTAGAAAGTTGATAGAGGACTCCGGATTCAGTACATATAATGAAGTCGGTGTGGGAGCTGTTTTTAGCGTAGTTAATAATTTGCTGGGTACTTCCGATAAAGTCAGAAACATCTAAAACGGGCTTAGTACATTCAGGGTGAGAAAGGACAAGAGCATTTGGGTGGAGATTTTTTTGTTCTAAGACCTGCTCAGGAGTAATATTATTATGATAGGGGCAGTAGCCGTCATTAAGGATGATATTTTTATCCGGTACTTGCTCAGCTATATATTGGCCTAAATTTTTATCCGGGATAAAGAATATATTTTTATTAGGCAAGGAGCTAACGATTTTAACAGCATTAGAGGAAGTGACACAGACATCGCTCAGAGCTTTAATTTCGGCTGTAGAATTTATATAGCAAACGACGGCTAAGTTGTCATAGGAGTCACGCATTTGGGCAATTTTTTGTTCATCGACCATATGAGCCATAGGGCAGTCTGAAGATAAGTCTGGCATAAGGACTTTTTTATCGGGGTTTAATATTTTAGCGCTTTCGCCCATAAACAAGACGCCGCAGAAGACGATGATATCAGCAGAGCTTTCCTTAGCGATTTTAGCAAGGTAGAAGGAATCGCCGACGAAGTCAGCAATTTCCTGGACCGGGTCAGGTGTATATATATGAGCTAAAATGACAGCATTTTTTTGTTTTTTTAATAGTTTAATTTTATCTTTCATATTAACCGTCCCTTATGAATTAGTGATTATAGACAAGCTGAAGGCAAACTGAAAATTTAAAACGAGGCTTACACAGGGAGAAAGGAGGGGGCAATAGTTTTAAAATTCAGTTTAGAAAAGAAGAACTGAGAAGTCAAGGATATTTTGTCTTTTCATATACATATAATTATACCATTACACAAGCAAAACAGCAAGTATAAAATAGGGTGGGGTGAGAAAGAGTTTTGTGGCAGAAAAAAAGGGCGAGTAGGTATAGAAAAACCTACTCGCCTTTATAAAGTCTAGATTTTATTAAAACATATCTGCGTAGAATGGATCTTTTTTAAGTCTTTCAACAAGTTGTTGTTTCTCTTCGTCAGAGATAGCACAAGCATAGATAGAATTCTTGAGTAATTGAACAGCATCTTTTTCGTCTAAGTCTAAGTTATCGAAAACTAATTGATATTCATTTACTAATTGAGTTCTGGAAACGTTGAGGTTATCAGTATTGATAGTAACTCTGATTCCTGCATCTAAGAATTCTCTGATAGGATATTTTTTGATATCCAAAATGCTCTTTGTTTGTAAGTTACTTACAGGGCACATCTCGAGAGGAGTACCTTTTTCAGCAACGAATTTCATGATCTCAGGATCTTGAATTGTTTGTAAGCCGTGACCGATTCTTTGAGCACCGTATTCGATAGCTTTTTTAACTTGGTCAGCAGTTGTATTTTCGCCGGCATGAGTAATGAAAGGCATACCGAGTTCTTTACAAAGATCGAAGATATATTCAAATTCGTCGATTGGGCAAAGGTTTTCAGCACCAGCTATATCAACTAAGCAAACGCCTTTTCCTAAGAATTTTCTTGCAGCTTTAACAGTAGCAATATTGCCCTCTGTGAAGTCAGGTAACAAACCGTCTTTACCAGGACCTTTCATGCAGCAGCAGATGATATTAGCTTTGATATCGCACTCAGCCATAGCTCTGTTTCTACCGTCGATAGCAGCTTGGATAACTTCGTCCATAGTAAGGCCGCCCTCAATATGTTTTTGAGGAGCAAAACGGAGTTCAGTATAGATAAGACCTCTTTTATCTTGGTCTTTTAATACATAGTAAACAGAATCTGAGATATTCTCTTTTGTCTGCATAACAGAGCAAGGAATCTCAAAGCAGTTAAGGTACTCAACTAAGCTTTCACAATTTATATCAGCGGAAACATACTCTTTAAGCTCAACTGGGTCATAAGTTGGGAGTTTAACGCCAACTTTGTTAGCAAGCTCGATAATCATTTCAGGCATAATAGCGCCGTCTAAATGTGAGTGCAAGTCGATCAAAGCAAACTTTTCTAAGTTTTTCATAATGTCCATCCTCCTAAAGATAAATACAAATAATGTAAAAATAAAACTTTACTTTGTTAAGTGTACCAAATTTTTGCTAAAAAATCAATAGAATATATATATTTTGTAGAGGTGCATAAAAAAACATTCAAAATTAGTACATTTAATATAGTAGGTACAAAAGCATTTAGTAAAAAAGCCCAAAAAAAGAAGCCCTTAATGGGCTTCTTTCAAGGTTATATAAACTTAAATTTTATCCAAGTAAGATTTAAGGACAAATTGCATAAGTTCATCTCTGTCGACACGACGCATAAGGCTTCTTGCGCCGTTGTAAGTGGTTATATATGTTGGGTCTTCGGATAAAATATATCCTACAATCTGATTTATAGCGTTATAACCTTTTTGGTCTAAAGCCTCCTGGACTAATTTAAGAACTCGCTTTATATCAGATTCTTTAGATATTTCAAGTGAGAATGTCATTGTTTTATCTTTCATATAATACCCCCCTGACATAATGTTTCATCAAACACACATATTTTATTTAATATATATGCTGTAATTTAATATTTAATGTAATACAGTTAGTTTATTTAGAATTCTTTTTCTTTTTGTTTTTAGCTTTTTTAGCAGCTTTTTGAGCTTGTTGGGCTTCTTGTTGAGCTTTTAGATTACTTTCTTTTTTATTTTGCCACATTACCCAAAGAGGAGAAGCGACACAAACAGAAGAATAGCAGCCGACTACAACACCGACAAGCATTGGAAGAGCGAATGAAACAACAGAGCTGAGGTTAAACAGTAAAGCGACTACAAGAACCGTACCTATAGCAGCAGCGGTAGTGATACTTGTGTTTATAGTTCTTACAAAGGTTTGGTTTAAGCTCTTGTTTACAATTTCAGTTGTAGTATATTTAGTACCCATAAGTTTACGGTTTTCTCTGATTCTATCGTAAATAACAACAGTATCGTTAAGGGAGTAGCCCAAAATCATAAGAGAAACAGCAATAAAGTTATCGTCTATAGGCATTCTGAGGATAACGAAAGTGAAGTAGATGATAGCAACGTCGTGAAGCAAGGCTACAACAGCCATAACACCGGCTGACCAGCCGCCGATTTTTCTGAATCTGAAAGCCACATAGATTACCATTAAGACAGCTGCTAAGAAGACAGCAAAGAGACACTTCATAAAGAAGGTTTTTCCGTTAGTTGGGTCTACGGAGTTAGATTCAGTCAAAGCGAAGTTGTTATCGGGGAAATTATCTTTCAAAGCCTGATTAAGAGCGGTTTGAGTTTCAGTATCTATAGCCTGATTGCCTGGGAATTGGACAGAAACATTATTATTATGCTGTCCGTCGCTGTTTGAGATAATATCGCTGCTGATCTGGATAGAAACGGTATCTTTGGTAGTAGCTGTTTGGATTACGGATTCGAGGCTATTTTGGTCTATATCGCCCTGATAAGAATATTTGACTATAGCGCCGCCGGTAAATTTAATACTGAGTTGAGTTCCGAAAATAATGTTAAAGATTAAACCGATTGCTATTATACCAAGAGAAATAGCAAAATAAATCTTTTTATTTTTGATAAAGTCTATATTAAACTTTTGATTTTTCATTATTTTGCACCTCCGTATAAAGACTTATTTCTCAAGCATTTGAAGCCGGAGATAGATTTAAGCATATAGCGGGATGCAGCGATACCCATAATAAAGTTAGCGATAACGCCGATTAAGAGGGTGTAGCCGAAAGAATAGACTGTACCTGTTGTAGACGGGCCGAACAGAGCAGATAAGATATTAGATGGGCCGAACACGAGCATAAGTATGATTGCAACGATGATAACAGTGATATTTCCGTCGAAAACAGCAGTGAAGCTGTTTTTAGAACCTGCGTTTATAGCAGAATCAAGAGTTTTACCTGCGCGGAATTCTTCTTTAATTCTCTCGTCCATAATTATGTTTGCATCAGCACCCATACCTATGGAGAGGATGATACCGGCAATACCGGGAAGAGTCATAGTAAAGCTCTGCATAAAGGGGAAGAAGCCTGAGACACAAGCAACTGTTATTGCGACCTGACCTAAAAGGGCGATAGAAGCAACAAGGCCCGGAATTCTGTATTTAGCGATCATAAATATCCAGATAAGAGCTAATGCGATTAGAGCAGCTATTCCCATAGCTTCCAAAGCTCTTGCTCCGAGAGTAGGACTGATAGTGCCATAGTTAGTAACATCAAGACTAAAGGGTAATGCACCGGCGTTTATTTTACTTGCAAGTTTTGAAGCCTCTGTTGAAGTAAAGTCACCTGTAATTACAGCCTGTCCACCTGAGATAGCCTCATTTACTGTAGGAGCGGAAATCATTATATCGTCCATCCAGATAGACATTTGCTGGCCGACTAAAGAAGCAGTAGCTTCTTCGAATTTAACAGCACCTTCGTCTGTGAACTCAAGTGAAACCTGATAGACATTTTTCTTAGTTGTTTCGTCCTGAGAAATAGTAGCGGTAGCGGATTTGATATCCTCGCCGTTTAGTAATACCGTTGCAGCAGTATCGCCGGTAGGAGTTTTCATTTGGTAGTCGCCGTCATCTGTAGTGATAACTGACTCATAAGAAGCACCGGGTCTGAAAGTAAGCATAGCGGTAGCAGCGAGTTCTTCGATAGATTCTTCGGGATTAAATACTGTTTCGTCCTCTTTCCAGGGGAATCTGACGATAACCTTATCGTTGTTTTCGTCAACATAGAGTTCATAGTCGGTTATATTATTTTCGACCATACGAAGTTCTATTATAGATTTTACAGATTCCATCTGAGCAGGAGTTGCATCAATACCTTCAGAGGGAGCAAAAGTAGCTTCAACGCCACCTTTAATATCAATACCCCATCTTATATCGGGAATACCTTTTACATAAGTGGTAGTAGTATAAGTAGATTCAGAGGAAGTGGTATTTTGGTCTGCGTAAGCGACATCGTTATTATCAATAACAGTTGCGCCGGAAGCGATATTGATATTGATATTATCCTCTTGACCTGCCTCATAGGTTATAGGTACACCGTTTATAGTAGATGTAACTAAATTGCTGTCTGACGATTCTTGGTTTTGTGTTTGTGAACTATCAGCAGTTTCAGCACTTGTCTGTTCTGAAGCTACCTCTTGAGGCGGTTTATTTTCGGTAGTAATTTTGAGACCGAAAATAGAGAAGTAGGCCAAACAAAAGATAAGAACAGTGATAATGACAAACACGGATTTTGGCACTCTTTTCATAAGTCCTGTTTACCTCCTAAAAATATTTAATTATAAAAAATCGTTCATTATATTATAAAATTTTGTATACTGATATGTCAAGACAAACGGATAAATTTAACAAAATAGATCACAGAAAAAAGGCGACAAATCAGAAAGAGAATTGTCGCCAAAGATATTTTTAATTAGATTATAGAGTATTATTTTATGTATCTTATTTTTACAATTCCGTTTATATTTCTTAGACTTTCCACAGCTTTATCGGATATATCTTTTTCTATATCGAAGATAGCGTATGCGATTTTACCTTTAGACTTACTCTGCATATTTTCAATATTGAAGTTGTCTTTAGATAAGATTTCGGTTACCTGGCTTATGATGCTTGGTACATTTTCGTGAATAATACATAAGCGATGAGTAGCGGGTAATCTTTCAGAGCAGACATTAGGAAGGTTAACAGAATTTATAATATTTCCGTTTTCGAGATACTCGATAATTTCATCAGCAGCCATAAAAGCGCAGTTATCTTCAGATTCCGGGGTTGAAGCTCCGAGGTGAGGGATAGGTATAATTGAGTCGATACCGAGGAGATCTTCATTTGGGAAGTCAGTAACATAGCAAGCGACTTTTCCGTCTTTTACAGCTTGTATAATATCTTCATTATTTACAAGACCGCCTCTTGCGAAGTTAAGGATTCTGACATTATCTTTCATTTGAGCGATAGTATCTTTATTTACTAAGTTTTTAGTATCGGGCATAAGAGGAACGTGGATTGTGATATAATCGCTCTTAGCAAAGATTTCTTCCATACTCAAAGCGTGTTTAACTCTTGAAGAGAGTCCCCAAGCGGAGTCTACAGACAGAAACGGGTCAAAGCCGAAGACCTGCATACCGAGTTTAACAGCAGTATTAGCAACCTGTAAGCCTATTGCGCCAAGACCGATAACGCCGAGGGTTTTGCCTTTTATTTCAGGACCGGCAAAATTTGACTTACCTTTTTCGACGAGTTTTGTAACCATTTCGCCCTGGCCTTTGAGGCTTTGAGCAAAAGCGATACCCTCATTTATTTTTCTTGATGACATAAACAAAGAGCTGAGCACTAATTCTTTAACAGCATTTGCATTTGCGCCCGGAGTATTAAAGACAACGATACCCTTTTCGCTGCATTTATCAAGAGGGATATTATTAACACCGGCGCCGGCTCTGGCGATAGCAAGGACAGACTTATCAAGTTCCATATCGTGCATAGAAGCGGAGCGGACCATAATAGCATCTGCATCTTTCATATCGTCAGAATACTGATAATTGTCGCTGAAATGTTCAAGTCCTGTTTTTGAAATTTTGTTTAGGGTTAAAATCTTATACATAATGGTTTATAAATCTCCTTTTTAGTTGTTTTTTTCAAATTCTTTCATAAATTCGACAAGTTTTTTAACACCTTCGATAGGCATTGCATTATATACAGAAGCTCTCATTCCGCCGACAGAGCGATGGCCTTTGAGGTTGACAAAGCCATTTTTTGTAGCTTCGGCAACAAACTTAGCATCAAGATCGCTGTCGCCTGTAACGAATGGGATATTCATAAGAGAGCGGCTGTCTTTTCTGACGGTACCTTTAAACATTTTTGAGTTATCGAGGTAATCATAAAGGATATTAGCTTTTTCTTCGTTATATTTTTTCATTTCCTCAAGGCCGCCGAAATTTTCTTTAATCCACTCAAGAACAAGTCCGCACATATAGATGCAGTAACAAGGAGGTGTATTAAACATAGAGCCGTTATCGGAATGGGTTTTATAGTTAAGCATAGTCGGAGTGAAATCAAAAGCGTTGCCGATGAGGTCTTTTCTGACGATAACGACAGTAACGCCGGCAGGAGCCATATTTTTCTGAGCGCCGGCATAGAGCAGGCCGAATTTAGAAACATCTATAGGCTCAGAGAGAATACAGGAAGATATATCAGCGACCAAAGGAACATCTGCAGTATTTGGAAGCTCAGAGAATTTAGTGCCGTAGATAGTGTTATTAAGACAGATATGGAAGAAGTCGGCATCTTTTGAGAAAGAGGACTCATCAAGTTGTGGGATATAGCTAAAGGTTTGGTCTTCGCTTGAAGCAACGACATTAGCATCTAAATATCTTGAAGCCTCCTTATAAGCTTTTTTAGCCCATTGGCCGGTAATAACGAAGTCGGCCTTTTTATTTTTTGAGCCAAGGTTAAGCGGAACCATAGCAAATTGAGTAGAAGCGCCGCCCTGGAGGAAGAGAACTTCATAGTTATCAGGGATATTCATAATTTCTCTGAGAAGTTTTTCAGTGTTATCAATAATGCCCTGATAGACTTTACTTCTGTGAGACATTTCCATAACGGATTGGCCGCTTTGGTTATAGTTCATCATTTCAGCAGCAGCTTTTTCTAAAACTGACTCCGGCAATACAGAAGGGCCGGCTGAGAAGTTATAAACTCTGTTATAATTCATTTTACGCACGACAACAAAAAGGATATTAAGTTGTCGCTACCTCCTTTTTAGTTATTTTATTTATATTAAACGCGCTTAGAGCAAGCGTTCTTAACATTGTAACACTTTATAAAATTTTGTGCAAGACAGCAGAAGAAATAATTATCTTAAAAAGATAGAAAAGGAAGGGCAATTAGCCTATTTTATTTATATCGTAAGGAGTTTTTTGGTAGACAAAATAGTTAAGCCAGTTTGTATACATCAGATTAGCGTGAGCCTTCCAGGAGAAGACAGGTTTTTTAGCAGGGTTATCATCGGGGAAATAGTTTTGAGGGATTTTGGGATTAAGGTGTTTATTTATATCTCTGAAGTATTCATTAGCCAGGGTAGTTCTGTCATATTCAGCGTGGCCGGTGACGAAGAATTGTCTGCCGTTTTTGTTAGCTATTACAGCAACGCCGGCAGTTTCGGAAAAAGATAATATTTCAAGCTGCGAATGTTTAAGCACATCTTCTTTTTTTATTTCGGAATGTCTTGAATGGGGCATCATATAGACATCATCAAAGCCTCTCATAAGAGGGTTTAATGGTTCGAGGACCTGATGTTTAAAGACGCCGCTTATTTTCTGATCGAGCAGATGTTTATCGATATCGAAGAAATATTTTAAAGCGACCATAGCGCCCCAGCAGATAAAGAAAGAAGAGTTGACATTAGTTTTGCTCCATTCTAAAATCTGTTGAAGTTCGTGAATATAATCGACCTTATTAAAGTCCATCGTTTCAAGCGGGGCACCGGTTACAATCATTCCGTCAAATTTTTCATTTTTGAGTTCTCTAAGAGTTCTGTAAAATTTCTGCAGATGGGAAGCTTTAGTATTTTTAGAGGTATGAGAATCTATACCCATTAAGCTTATATCGACTTGTAAGGGAGTATTGCTAAGGACTCTCAGAAGATGAGTTTCCGTTTCTATTTTGTTAGGCATCAGGTTTAGGATCAAGATTTTCAGAGGTCTGATATCCTGTTTAACAGCGACATCTTCGGTCATAACGAATATTTTTTCAGCTTCCAGAACATCTTTAGCCGGAAGGGATTTATGGATATTTATTGGCATATTAGCTTACCTTTCCGCAATTAAGATGCATATATTTTAATTTTATCATTTTCAAAAGTGAGCAAAAGATTTTTTATATTAAGATCAAGACCTTCTATTAAGATGTTAGCAATTTCATCTTCGACTTCGCGTCTTATAAGAGTTCTTATATCACGGGCACCGCTCTTACCGCCGATAGATTTTTGGGCAAGGTACTCACAGACTTTATCGTCGAATTCAAATTTAATACCCTTTTCATCTATAGATTCGATATATTCAGACAGCATCAGTTTAGCGATATCCTTATAATTGTTTTCATCAAGAGAATTAAAGACAACGATTTCGTCTATACGGCTTAAAAACTCAGGGCGCAGGAATTCAGAAAGAGCCTTCAAGACTTTTTCTCTGGTCATATCCTGTTCACTTTTAGCAAAGCCAAGAGAGTTACCTTTTTTATCACTGCCGGCATTGGAGGTCATAACGATGATAGTGTTTTCAAAGTTGACGGTTCTGCCGTGAGAATCATTTATTTTACCTTCATCAAGGATTTGCAAGAGGATATTCATAACATCGGGATGAGCTTTTTCGATTTCGTCAAAGAGCAGAATAGAGTAAGGTCTTCTTCTGACTTTTTCAGTAATCTGTCCGGCCTCATCGTAGCCGACATAGCCGGGAGGAGAGCCGATGATTCTTGAAACGGAATGTTTTTCCATATACTCAGACATATCAAGTCTTATAAGGGTTTCAGGGGAATCGAACAGCTCTTTTGAGAGAACTTTTACAAGTTCTGTTTTTCCGATACCGGTAGGACCGACGAAAATAAAGGAAGCGGGATGTCGTCTTGGGCTTAGTTGGAGTCTGCTTCTTTTGATAGCAGCGCACACAGCATCTACAGCTGAGTCTTGGCCGATAATTTTTTGTTTTATTCTCTTATCAAGACCGACCAGGCGTTTGACATCGCCCTGTTTAATTTTAGAAGCAGGGATATCGGTCCAAATTTCGATAACGTGAGCAATATCTTCTTCTGTGACGACAGCATTTTCAAGTTCTTTAGAAAGATTACTCAATTCCTGTTCACTTTTAGCAAGAGAGACTTTAACTTCAGCAAGTTTTTCAAAGTCTATATTTTCTTTTGTTGAAAGATTTTCCTCTTCTTTCTTGAGTTTATTAAAGTTTTCCTGTTTTTGGTTATACTCAGCAATAACGGGGTTTCTCAAAGAAGCATAGGAACAAGCCTCATCAAGCAGGTCTATAGCCTTATCGGGCAGGAATCTTTCGGTGATATATCTTTCGGAGAAGACAACGGTTTTTCTCACAAGAGAATCCGGTACTTTAACGCTATGGAAATCCTCATAATATTTTTTGATACCCATTAAGACATCAACAGTATCCTCAACAGAAGGCTCGACAACAGTAACGGGTTGGAATCTTCTTTCCAGAGCGGAATCTTTTTCAATATATTTTCTGTATTCTTTAAAGGTTGTTGCGCCGATGACTTGAATTTCGCCTCTTGAGAGGGCAGGTTTTAATATATTGGCAGCATTCATAGAGCCCTCAGTAGAATCGCCGGCACCAACAAGGTTATGGACTTCATCGACAAAGAGGATTATATTGCCATCTTCCTTTACCTCAGAGATAAGGCCTTTCATACGACTTTCAAATTGGCCGCGAAATTGAGTACCTGCGACTAAGGAGGTGAGATCGAGCAAATAGATTTCCTTGTTTTTCAGTTTCTGAGGAACTTTACCGGCAGCAATTCTAAGAGCCAAAGCCTCAGCAATAGCGGTTTTACCGACACCGGGTTCACCTATTAAGCAGGGGTTATTTTTAGTTCTTCTGCAGAGTATCTGGATAACGCGGTTAAGTTCTCTGTCGCGGCCGATGACATTATCTATCTGGTTATTTTTTGCTTTGAATGTCAGGTTATCGCAGTAAGCGCTAAGATGCTTATATTTTTTAGAATTTTTGGTTTTACGATCTTTTTTAGATTCATTTTTAGAGTCATTTGACGGAGAATCCTGAGTATTGTCATCTTTTTTCTGAGAAAAGATAGCATTAACAAAAGGAAACGGTTGAGCGCCGCCGGGCATAATTTCGTCCAAATCAACAGGCATCATTCCATCGGAGAGTTCAGATATATCAATAGAGCCGTCATCATTAACAAGGCTGTCAATTTGCTGTTGCATAAGCTCTAATTGTTCATCATCTATACCCATTTTCTCCATAAGTCCGTGCATAGGTGATTTTATGCCTTCCTCTTTTGCACAAATAAGACACAATCCTCTGGGTTCTTTATCTTGCGGCGTACTTAGGAATATGACCGCAGGTCTTTTCTTACATTTTGAACAAAGCATATAGTTCTCCTTTTTATAGTTTTAATTTAAAGTTACAATTTTATTTATTATTATCGATTTTATTTTTCAAATTATTATTTTTAATCAAGTTAATGAATAATAAAGCATATCTTGCAAAAGCATAGAGCATAGATAGAAGGGTTAAAGATATGAGGGTAATAAAAACGGGTAAGGGGACAGATTTTGCGAAGATAAAGATTATTACATATAGTATAACACAGCAATAAAATACAGCAGTTGCGATTTTCCCGTACCATTCTGCCTGAGGGACAGGTAAATTTTTCTTTATAAGGACAAAGCCGCCAAGGAGCATAAGTAATTCTTTAGAGACCATAATGATAACAAAGATTAAGAGGTCAGGTATTTTTATAGTTGCGCAGACGACAAAGGAGATAAGAGTAAGCTTATCAGCAATAGGGTCAAGAATTTTGCCAAGATCGGTTATCTGGTTAAATTTTCTTGCTATTTTGCCGTCAAATAGGTCACTTAAAGCTGATAGAATCATAAGCACAGCGACTATTATATAATTATCACTAATAAAAGCAATAATCATAGGTACAATTATAATTATTCTTAGTAAAGTTAATAAATTAGGTATAGTTTTAAGGTCGGACATTTTAATGTTTTTCATTATTTTTAAAAACTCCTTAGTAACAATTAAGACCCATAAATAAGGTCTGAGATATTAAAGCCGTTAGCAGGGACACTGGAAAAGATGTCTGACAGGTTTAGATTATAAAAGTATTTAAAGATGTAAGTTGAATTGATAGTAGTCTCAGAGAAGAAAGAGTTATCAGAATCAACGAACATTAAGACACAAGACAGAATAAAACCAATTATACATACAATAATGATACTTTTCAAGCCCCCGAACACAGCGCCGAAAGATTTATTAGCAAAGCCGAGTTTACCTCTTTTTGTACCTTTAAAGAGCAGTTTCCATAAAATTTCGATCAGGATTACAAAGATCAGGAAATATACAACGAATAAAATACCTGAAAGAGGGGAAACGATATAAGGTTTGATGGTCCGTGTAATTGCCAGAGGATCGGTTAAAGAGGTAATATGGCCGATACTCTGGGAAGAGTTAAGAAAGCTTTGGGAATCGAACATAAATGGAAAAGTGTTAGATAGTAAAGAGGAAATATTTTCATATGTATTTTGGCCTGTGACGAGAAACTTTGATATTTGAGTACAGAGCCCGTCTTCTATCAATACATCGAAGATAAAGTTAGCAGAGGTTTTAGACAGAAATATAGAGATAATTGCAGAGCCGGCGATAGAAACGATGGAAGCAATAGATCTGAGGAAACCTTTTTTATAGCCGAGTAAAATAAAAGCGACTATTAGCAATACAGTAAAAATGTCATATATAATAGCTATTTTAGACACCTCCTGAAATAAAGATTAAAATTTTTGTATTTCGCTGACATTTAGGACATAGCAAATATTAGAATCGGTAATGCTCATATTTCTTGAGCCGCTTTTTGCCGGTTTTTCTGACCATTTTTCCCCGTTTATTCCGAAGTAAGTCACCATAGAATCAGTAAGAAGAGCTATTTGATTTCCAAGCAGATCAGCCTGCAGGACTTTCAGATTAGTCTGGAACTCTGATATTACATCGGAAGAATTATTTAAAACAACACACGAGCAGTTATGGCCGTTTTCTGAAGACAGAACAAGCAAAACATTACCGTTTTTGTCAAAGTCATAGGAACAGAGCATATTTTCCTGATACTCATAGACCTTATCTTCCTTGGCTGTCATATAAAGCAGTTGTTCAGTTCCGATAAACAGAGCTTTATCATTACCAAGAACTTTCACCTTGACAGCGATATCCTCACAATTTTTATGAAAGACAGGTTCTTCTGAGTTTATATCAAACAGATAGATATTTGATTTAAGCTTACCGTTTTCAGCAGTAACACTGCTGACGCAAACTCTTTGGCCGTCAGAAGATATATCAATATCGCAGACATAAGAATCCGAGAAGGAGTATTTAAAACGTTCGACATTTGTATTTGAATAGACAGTTAATTCTGAGGCATAGAGCTTTGATTCAGAAGCTATAGCATAGTAGCCGTTATCAGAAATAGCAGCAGCCTGAATATTTTGATCAAGAGAATTTTCGTAGATATGTTCTGAAGCGCTTTCGATCTGGAACTGTTTAGATTCCATACTATAGATAAGAGCATAGTTAGCAGAGGTTGTGAGAATAGGGTTTTTGAGCATATGCTGTTTTGTATATTTAACTCTTGAAGAACGGCTAAGGGATACATAGGAAGTATCGCTGACATAAACAACATCATCGCCGATAGAGCTTATATTACCTTTAAGGATCTCATCGCCGATAATTTTTGCAGGGAAATCGCTGTTAGCAGAACCGTTGAGGAAGCTTTCAGAGAAGAAGCTGCCGAGGTTTTTAGCGCTGAACAAATCTTTATAGGACCACAGGAAGACGGCTAACGAACAAATGATTAAAATGATCAAAATGTTTTTAACATTTTTGGGGATTACGATTTTCTTTAAAGCTTTTTCGTCATAGCCGTCATCAATAGGCATCATATCGTAATCGAAAATGGGGAGTCGATTTATTTTGTCCATAATACCCGGGCCGTGTTTTTTTGCATGTTTTTTGACTGTTTTTCGTTTTGTTGCTGCTCTTTTATATTCACTCATTATTTTTTCACCTTAGTAATATTATGTAAGAATAAAATTTTTTAAAATATATCTAATAGAAGACCTTATTAAGATACAGGCCACAGGCCTGAGCGGTAGGGCCGGCTTTTCCTCTGTCTTTAGCGTTTATAATATTTGGGATATCTTCGGGCAGGAATTTACCTTGAGCAACTCTTAGTAAAGTACCTATCATAATCCTGACCATATTATAAAGGAAGCCATCAGCACAGACTTTAAAGGTCACAATATTATCTTGTTTTGTAACATTAAAATATTTTACAGTTCTTTGCATATTTCTTCTATCTCTCTGGTCGATTGTACAAAAAGACGTAAAGTCGTGTTTTCCGACAAAGCACTGAGCCGCATCATTAAGAGAAGGGGCATCAAGCTTATACCAATAGTGATAGACAAGACCGTTAAGAAAGGGGTCTCTTACAGGGTGGTTATATATTTTATATATATATTCTTTAGCCTTACAGGAATATCTTGCGTGGAAATCGTCAGGGACATTGATACAATTTTTAGCAGCGATATCAAAAGGCAGATAAGAATTAAGGGCGCGGATAAGGTTTTGGCAGGGAATCTGGTGGTTAGTTTTAAGGCTTATGCAGTACATATTAGCGTGAACACCGGAGTCAGTTCTGCTGCAGCCTTTAAGATCGACCTTATGGCCCAGGATTTTTTCAATATTTTTCTGAAACACTTCCTGAACGGAGAGAGAATTTTTCTGAATTTGCCAGCCGTGATAATTTCTTCCGTCATAAGCAATAGTAATTAAAATATTTCTCATAGATCACCAAAAGATACCAACAAGATTAGCCGTCAGAACGAGGCTAAACAGCAGTATCAGAACAACGAAAGTCCACATATCGGCAGGTTTAAATTTCAAGATTTTCATTCTTGTTCTTGTTTTGCCGCCGATATAACATCTACATTCCATAGCAACAGCTAAATCGTAGGCGCGTCTGAAGGCTGAAACGAAAAGAGGAACTAATATGGGGATAAGAGCCTTGATTCTCTGTTTGAGATTACCGCTTTCCAAATCGGCACCTCTGGCTTTTTGAGCGTTGGTTATTTTAGTAGTTTCCTCTAAGAGGGTAGGAATAAATCTTAAAGCAATACTCATCATCATAGCCAAGTCATAGACATTTATTTTAAACTTATAGAGGAATTTCAAGAGTTGGCCGAGACCATCTGTTAAATCTGTAGGAGAAGTGGTAAAAGTAAGCAACGAGCTTACGAGTATAAGAAGGAAGATACGAACAGCGATATAGATACTGTTTTTTATACCATCAAGGGTAATACACATAAAGCCGAGTTGAAAAATTGGTTCGCCCTGGCCGTAGAAGACATTAAGAACAGAGGTTACAATGACGACGAAGAGGACCATTTTAAGGCTTTTGAGATAGATTTTAACAGATATATCAGATAGTTTAATAGATGTTAGCACAAAAGCGGACATCAAAGCAAGGTTGACAGCATTTTTGCAAAGGAAGATAGTAATTATACAGCCTATAGCGGATAATATTTTAGTTCGCGGGTCAAGGCGATGTATAATAGAATTGGTAGGGAAATATTGGCCGAAGGTTATATTAGTCATAGGAAGGGATCAGCTCCTTTTGTAAGGTTTACAATTTCTTTAAGAGCCTGCTGAACGGTCAGAACGCTTTTAGAAACGGGAAAACCCTGTTCTCTAAGCAAGGACATAATTTTAGTTATCTGAGGGACTTGAAGGCCAATTTGTTCAAGTTCATTAACTCGTGAGAAGATTTTAGCAGTATCATCGAGCATAACAAGCTTAGAGTCGGACAAGACCATAGTTCTGTTGGCATTTTGAGCGATATCCTCCATATTATGAGAAACGAGGATAACGGAATTATTTTTAGTTTTATGGTAATCAAGTATTTGAGAAAGCAGAACATCGCGGCCGTGAGGGTCAAGGCCGGCAGTAGGCTCATCAAGAATTAAGACCTGAGGGTCCATAGCGATAACGCCGGCAATAGCGACGCGTCTTTTTTCGCCGCCGGAAAGGTCAAATGGAGATTTAGAGAGGATATTTTCTTTCAAGCCGACAAATCGAATAGCGTTGAGAACTTTTTGTTCAATTTCATCCTGGGACAAGCCCATATTAGCAGGGCCGAAAGCAACATCCTTATAGACAGTTTCCTCAAAGAGCTGATATTCAGGATACTGAAAGACCATACCGACGTTAAATCTGAGGCTTCTGATTTTTTTAGGTTCGGCCCAGATATCATTACCGTTGAAGAAAATTTTTCCGCTTGTTGGTTTGAGAAGTCCGTTTAAGAGTTGGACTAAAGTAGATTTTCCGGAGCCTGTATGGCCGATTACGCCGACAAGTTCGCCTTTTTCTATAGAGAAAGAAACATTATCCACAGCAGTTTTTTCAAGGCTTGTCCCTTGAGAATAAGTAAATGATATATTTTCAGCTTTTATTATCGACATTTGAGATCCTCCAGCATTTGAGAAACAGCCACAGCACATTCATATTCATCGAGGATACCGTCTGGCAGATTAAAGCCATAGCCTTTGAGCAGGTAAGCAAGTTCAGTAGCCTGAGGAACGCTCAGAGAGAACTTTTTGAGGAGATCGACATTTGAAAAGACCTCGCGAGGTTTTCCGTCAGAGATAATTCTACCTTTATCCAAAACGATGACTCTTTTAGCCAAAGCAGCTTCCTTCATATTATGAGTTATCAATATTACGGTGATATTAAAGGTTTTATTAAGGTTGATGATAGTATTCATAACCTCATTACAGCCCTTAGGGTCGAGCATAGAGGTAGGTTCATCAAGCACGATGCAATCGGGCTGCATAGCGATTATACCGGCAATAGCGACGCGTTGTTTCTGGCCGCCCGAAAGGTTATAAGGTGCTTTAAGTCTATGTTCATACATATCGACAGTTTTCAGGGCATAATCGACTCTTTTTCTGATTTCAAGAGGGTCAAGACCGAGGTTTTCAGGGCCGAAAGCGACATCTTCTTCGACAACGCTTGCAACGATCTGGTTATCAGGGTTTTGGAAAACGAGGCCTAATTTTTTTCTTATTTCGTATTTAAGGTTATCATCTTTAGTATCCATACCGTCAACAAAGATATTTCCCGTTTGAGGAAGATAAAGTCCGTTGAGGAGTTTGGAAAGAGTAGATTTACCGCAGCCGTTATGGCCGATAAGGGCGATAAAATCACCTTTAGCGATTTTGAGGCTGAAGTTATCAAAAATTTTATCTGAAGAATTATCTTCGTCATAGGAAAAAGAAATATTTTGTATGTCTATAAAGGTATTGGGCATATTTTTTTCTCCTTTTGTATTTATATTTTAAATTGACTGATTTTTTGACCATATAGCAGAACTTCCGCAAGGCAGAGTAAGGCCGGTAGAAGTTACTTTAAGGCCGATTTCATCGGAGCAAACAGAGCCTCCGAACTTATTTTTAATTATCATAGAAAGCATATAGTCCATAACAGCGCAGGACAAGCCGCTTGTATAGGAATTGAGAATAACAAAGCCTGCGTCATCAGACAAGAGTTCAGAAATCAGGCTTAGAAACTCATATATATCATCTTCCAGGCGCCAGGTTTCACCCTTAGGACCTCTTCCATAGGAAGGCGGGTCCATAATAATGGCGTCATATTTATTATTTCTTCTTATTTCGCGTTTTACAAATTTGACACAATCATCGACAATAAATCGAACAGGGGCAGCTTCTAAGTTATTAAGCTTTATATTTTCCTTAGCCCAGGCGACCATACCTTTTGAGGAATCGACGTGGCAAACTTTAGCACCGGCTTTTAAAGCTGCAACAGTAGCAGCGCCGGTATAGGCAAAGAGGTTAAGGACATTCATTTGTTTTTTTGAATTTTTAATTTTTTGTCTTATAAAGTCCCAATTAACAGCCTGTTCAGGGAAGATACCGGTATGTTTAAAGCCCATAAGTTTGAGATTAAAGGCCATATCTTTATAGTTAATAACCCAGGAATCAGGGGTATTTTTGAAGTTCTGCCAATGGCCGCCGCCGGTATTAGAGCGGATATATCTTGCATCTGCTTTTTTCCAAAGCGGTGATTGTTTTGGATTTTTCCAAATTATTTGAGGGTCAGGGCGTATGAGGATAACATTTTTAAAGCGCTCAAGTTTTTCGCCGTTAGTTGTATCAATAACCTCATAATCGTCCCAAACAGCAGTTCTCATAAGTTTATCTCCTTAAATTAAGAAAGTCTTACTTGCACCAAATCGGCAAGTTTCTGAGCAATTTGAGTGATTTCCTGTTCGCTTTCGCCCTCAAGCATAACCCTGACTAAGGGTTCTGTGCCGGAAACTCTGACAACGATTCTGCCTCTTTTGCCAAGAGCCTCTTTTTCTTTTAGTATAGCGGCTTTGATTTCACTGTCTGTATAAAAGCGAAGTCTGCCTTCAGCACTGACTTTAACATTTATCATAACCTGAGGATAGTGTTCCATAAGAGTAGCAAGGCTTGAAAGACGGGCATTTCGTCTTTTGAGAATACTCAGAAGATGAGCAGCAGTAAGCTGGCCGTCACCGGTTGTGGCAAAGTCTAAGAAAATGACGTGTCCGGATTGTTCGCCGCCAAGGTTATAGCCTTCCATAAGCATATCTTCAAGCACATATCTGTCACCGACTTTAGTCTGGTTGAATTTTATTTTATTTTCTTCACAGAATCTTATAAAGCCCATATTACTCATAATAGTTCCGACAACAGCATTATCGTTTAGTTTGCCTCTTGACTTGAGATCACTTGCACAGATAGCCATTATCACATCGCCATCAACGATATTACCGTTTTTATCAACAGCAAGACATCTGTCAGCATCGCCGTCAAAAGCGATACCACATTCGACATCATTGGATTTTACATAGTCTATTAAGTTTTGCATATGAGTAGAGCCGCAGTCATCATTTATATTTATGCCGTTATAATCAGAGTATAGCATATGAACCTCAGCGCCGAGTTCAGAAAAGAGTGTTTTTGCAGTTACACTTGCAGAACCATTAGCGCAGTCAAAAGCCACTTTCATACCTGTAAGCGCAAACGGTACGGTGCTTTTGATGTGATCGATATAATCTCTTACAGCGTTATCAGCCTGAGTTACCTTACCGATATTTTTGCCTTCGACTTTTGGGTATTCAAATTCTTCATCTAAGACTATTTCTTCGATTCTTTCTTCAAGGGCGTCAGCAAGTTTAAAGCCATCGCCGTTAAAAATTTTAATTCCGTTAAATTCAAATGAATTATGAGAAGCGGAGATCATAAAGCCGGCATCAGCCTTATATTTTCCGACTAAGAAAGCAACAGCAGGAGTAGGTATATAGCCAAGGGTAACGACATTAGCGCCGACCGAACAAAGACCTGCAATCAAAGCGCCTTCGAGCATATTAGAAGATATACGAGTATCTTTACCGATTAAAATTTTAGGGGCCCTATGTTCATTGTCGGTCAAAACCATAGCAGCAGCGCGGCCGAGATTCATAGCAAGTTCGCAGTTAAGTTCTGTGTTGGCAACACCTCTTACACCATCTGTTCCGAAAATTCTACCCATAATTATTCCTCCTTGAATAAGGTTATATTTAATAATATTTAAGTTTTAATATATTTAGTGTTACAAGTATCAGTTTTAAAAAGTTTTATTACCGGGATAATACAAGCCCAAGTGGTCATAGCCGGCCTTAGTGACGCAGCGACCGCGAGGGGTTCTTGAGAGAAAGCCTATCTGTATAAGATAAGGTTCATACACATCTTCTATAGTCACAGCTTCTTCGCCAACAGCAGCAGCGACAGTATCAAGACCAACAGGGCCGCCGTTATAGAAGTTTATCATAGTTTTCAAAATACGCCTGTCATTTTCATCTAAGCCCATATTATCAACGCCTAATTTTTCAAGAGCGATGGCAACACATTCAAGAGTAACCTTGCCGCCGGTTAAGATTTGAGCGAAATCTCTGACTCTTTTGAGAAGGCGGTTAGCAATTCTTGGAGTACCTCTTGATCTTCTGGCTATTTCAAGAGCAGCAGGTTTATCAATTTTTATATTTAGTATTTGAGCGCTTCTCAGGACTATCAAAGCAAGCTCCTCAGGTGAATAGATAACAAGTCTTAAAACGACTCCGAATCTATCTCTTAGTGGAGTAGAGAGCTGACCGGCTCTGGTAGTAGCGCCAACCAAAGTAAATTTCTCCAAAGGGAGATGAATAGCAGTAGCCATTTGGCCCTTGCCGTGAATGATATCTATAGAGAAGTCCTCCATAGCGGGATATAAAATTTCCTCAACGCTTTTATGAAGGCGATGTATTTCATCTATAAAGAGCACATCTGAGTGGCTTAGATTAGTAAGAATTGCAGCTAAATCGCCGGGTTTTTCGATAGCAGGGCCGGAAGTAATTTTTATATTGACACCCATTTCCTTAGCGATTATGCCGGCAAGAGTAGTTTTACCCAAGCCTGGCGGGCCGTAGAGTAAAACGTGATCAAGAGCCTCAGAACGCAGTTTAGCAGCCTGCATAAATACTGAAAGGTTTTCTTTAGCCTGGTCCTGACCGATATAATCATTAAGAGTTATAGGTCTTAAAGGGTTTTCGTTTTCAACTTCCTCGAAAACATCCTCAGGCGAGAGCAATCTGTTATCGGGTTGGAGATCGAAATTAAAATCCATTTATTACACTCCTCCTGACAGTTCTTTTAAAGACAGTCGTATTAGTTGTTCGACGCTTAGGTTTGAATCGAGATTATTAAGAACGGGAACGATATCGTTTTTAGAAAAGCCTAAGACCTCCAAAGCGCCAAGAGCCTTTAAGGCGTTGGAGGAATTGTCCTGCACAGGGAGTTTTCGCAAATTTTCTTTTGAGGGCAGGTTTAGGTTTTTAAGTTTATCTTTAAGTTCCAAAATAATTCGTTTAGCGGTTTTAGCACCGACACCGGGTGCGAGCATAAGAGTTTTATAGTCATCGGTTACAGCAGCAGCGGCAATTTGTTCGGCAAGCAGGGTAGAAAGAAGAGCCAAAGCTACTTTAGCGCCGACACCTGAAACCGAGGTTAGCAATTTAAAGCAGTTGAGTTCGCTTAATTTAGAGAACCCAAAAAGAGTTAAAGAATCCTCACGAATTACAAGATGGGTATATAGTTTTGCCGCTTGGCCTACAGCAGGCAAATCAGCAGCGGTCTGGTTAGAGATAAAGCACCTGTAGCCTATACCGGCAGATTGAATAACGGAGAAATCCGATTGTTTATGAATAAGTTTACCTTCGATACTGTAAAGCATAAATCAAAGTCCTTTATTATGTAAGATTTTAAATTTCAAATCAGACCCTATTGTATGGATATGGCAAATGGCAATAGCAAGGGCATCAGCAGCATCATCAGGGGAAGGTAGCTTATCAAGGTGGAGCAGTTTTTGAGTCATACGCATCACCTGTTTTTTTTCAGCGCGGCCATAACCTGTTATAGCAGATTTTATTTGGAGAGGAGTATATTCGAAAATAGAGACTTTAGCTTTTTTAGCAGCAAGAAGAATGACACCGCGAGCCTGAGCGACTTGGATAGCGGTTTTCTGATTACTGTTGAAGTAAAGTTTTTCAATAGCAAGGGCATCAGGTCTGCATTTATTTATCATAAGAGTCATATTATCGAAGATACTTTCCAATCTATCATTGAAGTTCATATTAGCCTTAGTAGTAAGAGCGCCGTAGCCGGAACAGAAGAGTCTGTTGTTTTTACAGGTTACAGCACCATAGCCGATAATAGCATATCCGGGGTCTATTCCCAGAACGATCATAATTACACTCCTTAGATATAATTATAACGATACTTATAAATTGTATCATATGTATAATAAAATGTAAATTATTTTATATAATATATTTTAAGGAGAAAGATTAGAAGAAAAAAAGAAAAAATATCGAATAAAAGGCTTGACAAGAAGAAACATATATGATAGAATAGTTTTCGTTGAGTGCTGGTGTAGCTCAGTTGGTAGAGCAGCTGATTTGTAATCAGCAGGTCAGGGGTTCGAGTCCGTTCACCAGCTCCAATTTTTTTTAATATCAAGTCGGAGAATAACTCCGATGTTTGGGAGAATTCCCGAGTGGCCAAAGGGGGCAGACTGTAAATCTGTTGTCAGTGACTTCGGTGGTTCGAATCCACCTTCTCCCACCAAAAAATCGACTTGTGAAAGCAAGTCGATTTTTTTATCCATTGCGAAAGCAATGGTATATCATCACCGATAGCAACGCTATCGGTGTATCTCATCAGTCCGTCAGGACTGAATATCATCACGCGTTAGCGTGTATATAAAGCATTCGCAATGATGATATACAGCGGTTATCACCGCTGGTGATATACAAGGCATTCGCCTTGGTGATATGCAATTTCTTGCGAAATTGATGTGAAGGGACACAAGCAAACTGTTTTCACAATGCTTTGCTTTGAAAAGGAAGTGAGATTATGCCTAAGAATTATTTGCTTATATATTCAGAACAGCTTGCAACAAATATTGAATTGTTATGTAAAAATATAAATGCACCATCTAATACAATCTTTCAAATTCGAAAGAGTTCAAGCAGTGTTTATGCAAATATTCGAGAGGCAAACTATGGTCAAAGCAAGGCTGATATGCTTTCTAAATTTGAAATCGCTTTGAAGGAATGTAGCGAAACGGAAGGTTGGCTACAGCTTCTGTTCAATACAAATGATATCAATGCAGATGTATACAAAAAGAATAGAAATCTTTGTGGCCGTATCAGAAGGATGTTGATATCAAGCTGCATAACATTAAAGAGGAATATGAAATGAGAAAACTTTTAATTGTAATCACTTTAATTATCTTAATGCTATCTTTGCCCGGCTGCACTGTAAATTGGTTTGACAAACATTATGATGTTGAGTGGTTTGTAATTGCTATTCCTGTTACTGTAATTTTCCTGATTTTACATATTTATATTATGTCAGCAACTTATATTTGTCCTAAGTGCGGCGCAAATTTTAAACCGAAATGGTATCAAATTACTGCATATTTACATTTTATGGGGAAAAGACTTGTTAGGTGTCCGATATGCCAAAAAATGAATTATTTAAAAAAT
>JAUMXZ010000010.1 GCA_030528905.1 Clostridia bacterium
TTTTTTCTACTTTCTTTTCTGCTTCTTTTTCAACTTTTTTCTCGACTTTTTCAGTTTCCTTTTTTTCTGATTTAGCTTCTTTTTTTACGCTTTTAGCCTTAGTCTTTTTTTCTTCTATTACTTCTATTCCCAAATTTTTCATAAGTTCGACTGCAGCTTTAGCCTTTTTGTTATCAACAGAAGCGGTATAAGCAAGGTTTACGCAAATTTCAGCTTTTGGCTCAGTAGTTTTGAGGATAACCGCATTAGCAAGCACAGCGTTTTCAAGGATATAGCCTATTAGTTCTATACGGTCATATTTTCTTTCTGCTAATGATCTTGCAAGTCTTAATGAGCCTATTGTATTTTTATCTATTACATCTACAGCTACATCACAAAGTTTGCAAAGTTCCTCGTCTATCTGGTGACCCTGGCTGCCGTAGATACAATGTTTTTCATAATCTTTGCTTTCGCTGGTTGAGCCGTAATCATCTCCGTGGCTATCTTTTGTGAAGAACAGGTCGCTTGAATCTTTTACTTCCTGAGCACATTTTTCATATATTTTATCTCTTACTTTTTTATCTTTATCAGCAGCTAAGACTCCTGTTATAAAATCATTTTGAGCATCGATAATAACTAAAGCTTTTTTCATATTTTAAACTCTCCTTTAAATTAGCATTAAATAATTTGAAATATATAATAAGATACAGTTTTAATTAAGATGTTATTTTACATTGATATATAATAGGATTCAACGAAGAAACAAACAACATACATAAAAAAGGTTAAAACCAAGATAAATAAATATTTTATTTTCACAAAATAAAACGGGCAAGTTTTAAAAAGCTTGCCCGTTAAAATATAATTAATCGCTTGTATATGGGAGCAACGCCAAATATCTTGCTCTTTTAATAGCTGTAGTAAGCTCTCTTTGGTGGCGAGCACAAGTACCTGTGACACGTCTTGGCAAAATTTTTGCTCTTTCTGAGATATAGCGACGAAGTCTTGCTACATCTTTATAATCTATAGATTCGACCTTATCAACGCAGAAAACACAAACTTTTCTACGGCCTCTTCTATTACCTCTTTTATTATTTCTCTCATTAACTTTTTCTGCCATTATTTTTAACACCTCCTATAAGAATGTTAGCTTTGAAGATTCAAATTAAAGTAATTATTTTAGAACGGTAAATCGTCATCTAAGATAACATCTTCAAAATCAGACGGCACACCATTTGAGAAAGAAGAGAAATCATCATCTCTTTCGGGCTGAGTTTTCAGCGGAGTTTGTTGTTGTGGTGTTTGGAATTGATTATTAAAGTTTTGAGCCGGAGCATAGTTATCTTTTTTAGCTTCTGCAAAATGGACATTATCAGCAACGATTTCAAAAGCCTTTCTGTTGTTGCCATTTTTATCCTGATAAGTTCTGGTTCTGATGCTTCCGTTTACGGCTACGAGTTGGCCCTTATGGAAATATTTTGAAACGAACTCAGCAGTAGTTCTCCAGGCGACGATATCGATAAAATCGGTTTGTCTGTCCTCGCCTGCTTTTGCAAAGCTGCGATTAACCGCAAGTGTAAATCTTACAACAGCGATACCGCTTGTTGTATGTCTTAGTTCAGGGTCAGCAGTTAGGCGACCCATTAAAGCTGCTATATTCAGCATAAGCTACTCCTTAGTCATCTTTATTGATAGTTAAAGATCTCAAAACACCGTCTGTAATTCTGTAGATACGGTTTAATTCTGCCGGGAATTCCGGAGCACTTTTGAAGTTGAAGAGTACATAATAGCCCTCAGGCTCCTTGTTGATAAGGTAAGCAAGTCTGCGTTTACCCCAATGTTCAACTTCTCCAAGAGTACCATTTTTCTCAATTAAAGCGGTAAATTTCTCAATAAGAGCGTTAATACCTTCTTCACCGAGTTTTAGAGAAAAAATGACGACAGATTCATAAGAATTGATAACTTGAGACATTTTTCTGCACCTCCTTTTGGTCTATTGGCCCTTTCTGGTGATTTTTTAGAAATGGAGTAAAAAATCGAAGGGCAAGGATACAGGGTGGTTCTATATTTTGAACACACTCCCCTAATATACATTGACAATTATAATACCAAAAACTATAAGTTGTCAACAGGATTATAGTAAAATTTTTGTAATATTTTTTAACAAATTTTATTGATTTTATTATTGACATTTGTGATGAATGTGTTATACTTGATGAAGTGATTATTTTTTGAGGCATTCGACAAGTTTTTTGTTGACTGCTTAATTTTTTAAAACTCTTGTTCTCGAAATGGAGGTTTTAAGAGTATATGAACATACATAAATTCGATATCCTGAACAAACTCGCCGACAGCAGCTATCAAAATCAGCGAGCTCTGGCCAAAAGCTGCAAACACTCCTTAGGCTTTGTTAATAAGGCTGTCAAAGAGCTGATTAGCGAGGGGTTTATCGACCGTCAAATGAAGCCTACTGATAAAACATACGCTCACATAGAAAAAAATTCACCCAAAAACGCTGTCATCCTTGCGGCAGGTTTTGGTATGCGTATGGTTCCTATAAACACACATCTTTCAAAAGGGCTTTTAGTCGTCAAGGGTGAAACTCTTGTCGAACGACTTATCAAACAGCTTCATAAAGCCGGTATTTATGAAATCTATATCGTCGTTGGCTTTATGATGGAGTCTTATGAGTACCTTATAGACAAATATTCTGTTACACTTGTTGCAAATGACGATTATTTTGAAAAAAATAATCTCTCCTCACTTAACTGTGTTCGCGACAAACTCTCAAACACTTACATAATCCCGTGTGATATATGGTGCAGAGAAAACCCTTTCTCCGATAAAGAATTTTATCCCTGGTATGCTATGAGCAAAAAAAACAGCCTTGATAGTTTTGTGCGTATAAACAGAAATTCAGAACTTGTCAGAGTATCTGATATATACAAGGCTAACAGAATGATTGGTATTTGTTATTTAACAGAAGATGTATCAGAAAGGCTCAAAGAAAAGCTTAAAATTATGGCTGATATACCAAGATATTACCTGAGCTTCTGGGAAGAGGCGCTGATTGAAAGGGATAAGTTTATTGTCAATATGAAATTGATGGAGGACAGCGATGTCGTCGAGATAAACACCTATGAGCAATTAAGAGAGCTTGATTCTGATTCAAACAACCTGCAATCAGATGTTATACAGCTTATATGCAACACACTCAGTGCCAAAAAAGAGGATATTATCAACATTGAAATATCGAAAAAAGGTATGACTAACCGTTCTTTCTTCTTTGAGTGCCTTAATAAAAAATATATTATGCGAATACCCGGTGAAGGCAGTGATATGCTTGTCAACCGCGCACACGAAGCCGAGGTATATGGCGCTCTTAAAGGCAAGGGCATAGCTGATAATGTGCTTTATATCAATCCTGACAGCGGCTATAAGCTTGCAGAGTTTATAAACGATTCTGTTGTTTGCGACCCTGATAATACTGCTGACTTAGAGCTTTGTATGAAAAAGCTAAGAGAGCTTCACAACAATGAAATCAAAGTTTCTCATAAATTTGATATCTTTGAAAAAATCTTCTATTACGAATCCCTTTGGGGCGGTAATAAGTCTGTTTTTAACGATTACTGTGAAACTAAAGAGAAGGTCTTTGCTCTTAAACCGTATATAGATGCTAACAAAGCACCTGAGGTTTTAACTCATATTGATGCTGTTCCGGATAACTTTCTGATAACCGAAAAAGACGGCATAAGAAAAGTCAGGCTTATAGATTGGGAATATGCCGGTATGCAGGATCCTCATGTTGATATTGCTATGTTTTGTGTCTATTCGCTTTACAACAGGGAAAAAATCGAGCGTCTTATAGATATTTATTTTGAAAACAACTGTCCTGATAAGACAAGAATTAAAATCTACTGCTATATCGCAGCAGTCGGACTTCTTTGGAGCAACTGGTGTGAATATAAGAGAAGTATGGGTGTTGAATTTGGCGAATATGCCCTCAGACAATACCGATATGCAAAAGACTTTTATAAAGTAGCAAAAGAAGAACTAAAAAAAATAAACATTCATATATAAATTATTTTTCAGAAAAGAGGTAATAACAATGGAAAACAAAAACAATCTTTCCAAACGCATAGACTGGGTTTCAACTATAGTCCCGTTTGTATGCGTAGTAGCACTTATGCTTGTATTTATGCTCATCCCCGGTCAGTCAACAGTAGTTCTTAATACCTTGAGGTCTTTTTTTGGTGATACCTGTGGTATATACTACGCTTTGTTAGGACTTGGCATCTTTATTTGTTCGCTTTATATCGCATTTTCAAAATACGGTAAAATAAAATTAGGCAACACAGATAAGCCTGAATACTCATCTTTTACCTGGGGCGCTATGATATTCACTTCAACAATGGCTGCGGATATAATATTTTATTCTCTTTGCGAATGGGCTTTATATGCAAGTGAGCCTTATGTAGAGCAATTAGGCGGAGTACAAAAATGGGCATCTACATTTCCGCTGTTTCACTGGGGCCCGATAGCCTGGAGTTTCTACATCATTCTTGCGGTAGCCTTTGGATTTATGCTTCACTCAAGAGGCCGAGATAAGCAAAAATTCTCAGAAGCCTGCAGACCTATTTTAAAAGACAAGGTAGACGGTGTTTGGGGTAAGGTTATAGACCTCGTTGCAATTTTTGCTCTTATCGCCGGTACCGCTACTACATTTTCAATCACAACTCCACTTCTTTCACACGCTGTAAGCAGAGTTTTCGGTTTCCCGACAAGCGCAGGCTTAACTATTGCGATTTTACTTATAATTGCCGTTGTTTATACTCTTACTGTTTGGTTTGGTATGAAAGGTGTATCAAAGCTTGCAACATTCTGTATATATCTTTTCTTTGCGCTTTTAGTTTACTTCTTAGTCGCAGGTCAGGAAGCTACATATATAATTGAAACCGGTTTTTCCGCATTAGGAAATATGGTTCAGAACTTTATCGGAATGTCTACCTGGCTTGACCCGCTTCGTGAAAACAGTTTCCCACAAAACTGGACTGTATATTATTGGGCTTACTGGATGGTATGGTGTGTTGCAACTCCGTTTTTCATTGGTAAGATAAGCAAGGGAAGAACAATAAGAAATGTAGTCGTCGGTGGATATGGCTGGGGACTTGCCGGAACATTTGTATCATTTATAATATTAGGAAACTACGGTCTTGCTCAGCAGATGAAACACGGTCTTGACACAGCAGGCTTTATCGCTGAGGGCGGAGAATATTATGAGGCAATACTCAGGATATTTGAAACCTTACCGCTAAGTCAGTTCGGACTTATTCTTCTTGTTATAACTATGATAACATTTTATGCGACAACTTTTGATTCCATAACAATGGTTGTATCATCATATTCATATAAAAGACTATCTCCAAATGAAGAGCCGGATAAAAAGATCAGAACACTATGGTCTATCATCTTTATCCTTTTACCTATTGCGCTAATCTTTGCAGAAAATTCACTCTACAGCTTACAGTCTGTTTCGATAATAGCAGCCTTCCCTATAGGATTTATAATTTTACTTATAGTGGCAAGCTTCTTTAAAGATGCAAAGAGTTTTTTAAATAATGATAACAAGAAAAACGAATAACTACTACACACAAAAAGCGGCAGCACTTAATATGGGTGCTGCCGCTTTTTATATTGATAACAATTAAACACAAAGACAAAAATTATCTGCAAAGTTCCAATCTTATTGTTCTGATTATGTTCTCTTTCTTTTGCTCTTCCACGACGGTTTTTATAGCTTGACAATTTCTGATATAGACTAACGCGGGAATACTTTGAGCGTGGTATTGTTTTGCGATTACATCATTTTTTGTTATATCGACCTTACCAAATTTAACATTCGGAAATTTTTCACTTAGAGCCTCAAAAACAGGTTTAAATTCGTTATAAGGAGTACACCAAGGTGCTCCTATATGTAAAATAACATATTTATTCTGCTCCAAAACTTCTGCTAAATTATCATAGCTGACATTTTCTACTGCCATAACTGATTCCTCCCTGAGCATATGCTGACATACAGCATAAAAAATACAATAACTCTTATATTAAAGTATAGAATTATATAACAAATTTGTCAATAATTTTAGGCAAAATATTTCTTTTTTGATACTATATTTGTATTTTTAGATGAACTAAATTTCTTGCTTTTAAAGCGGAAAATTGCTATAATTTATATGCTGTGTTTTTATTATTTAATATTTTATTTTTGGAGGCGATATTATGCGAAACCAACTTTTAAAACTTTTGGAAGATGATGCCTCTTTGACTGCTGAACAGCTTGCGGTTATGTTAGGTGTGAGCGTCAGAGTTGTGAGAGAAGAAATTGATGAATGTAAACGACTTGGCATTATAAGAGCTTATAAAGCCGTCATAGATTGGGACAGAACATCTCTTGAATCAGCCTGTGCCATAGTTCATTTGAAAGTTACTCCCAAAGAAGACACCGGTTTTGATGAGATCGCTGAGAGAATAGCCGCTTTTGATGAGGTCGACAGCGTTACCCTGATAGCAGGAGATGCTGACCTTCAGATAAATGTAAGCGGCAAAAACATTCAGGAGATATCAATGTTTATCTCCAGAAAACTGTCTACATTACCCGCTGTTATTTCGACTAAGACTCAGTTTGTGCTGAAACGCTACAAAGATCGTCAAATAATATTCTGTGATGATGTCGATACGGATGGAAGGAGCCTTTTGGTATGATCGATTACAATGACTTTCTAAACGATACCATAGTTTCTTTGCCCCCGTCAGGAATCAGAAAATTTTTCGACATAGCAAACGAAATGCAGGATGTTATATCTCTGTCCATCGGAGAACCTGATTTTAAAACTCCGTGGCACGTCAGAGAAGCCGGAATAGAGTCTTTGGAACGCGGCAGGACTTGGTATTCTCCTAACCGCGGCTTTGCTGAGCTTAGAGAAGAAATCTCTAAATATTTTTCACGCAGATTCTATGTCGATTACGACCCAAAAACCGATGTTCTTGTCAGCGTGGGTGGTTCTGAAGCCATTGATCTTGCAATAAGAACTTTGGTTACTCCGGGTGATGATGTCCTTATCGTAGAGCCAAGCTTTGTCTGCTACAGACCTATGGTCATCGCAGCACAAGGTAATCCTGTGATAATCCAGACTAAAGAAAAAGACAGCTTTAAACTTACTGCCGAAGAACTACAAAAAAGTATAACTCCGAAAACCAAACTCCTTATTCTGCCCTTTCCGAACAACCCAACAGGCGCAGTTATGAGGGAAAATGAACTTTTGGAGATATCAAAGCTTGTAAAAGAACATAACCTTATGGTTATCTCAGATGAAATATACGCAGAGCTTACTTACGGTGATGCTCAGCACGTTGCATTTTCAAAGCTGCCCGATATGAAAGAGCGTTCTGTGATTATAAACGGTTTCTCAAAATCATACGCAATGACCGGCTGGCGTTTAGGCTATGCTGTTGGTCCAAAAGAAATCATATCCCAGATGACTAAGCTTCATCAGTACGCTGTTATGTGTGCTCCTACGACTGCTCAATATGCGGCAATAGAAGCCTTGAAAAACGGCGACAGAGATATTGCCCGTATGCGTTCTGAATACGATATGAGAAGAAGGTTCATAGTAGATGAGCTTAGGAAAATAGGCTTTTCCTGTTTTGAGCCGGAAGGAGCTTTCTATGTTTTCCCGAATATCACAATAACCGGTATGACATCTGAGGAGTTTTGCTGCAGGCTATTGGAAACCAAACATATCGCTGTTATACCCGGAAATGCCTTTGGTGAATGTGGCGAGGGCTTTGTGAGAATATCCTATTCCTACTCCTTAAAGCATATAAAAGAGGCTCTCTCCCGTATAAAAGAATTTGTTGACGAAATACTTAATTAAGGCGTGTGTATTATGGTTTCTGAAATAAAAGGTAAAGCTTTTGCTAAAATAAATCTTACGCTTGATATACTCTCAAAGCTTGACAACGGCTATCATTTAGTAAAAATGATAATGCAGTCAATAGATTTATGCGATTATATAACAATAAAAACAAACGATACCGGTAAAATAGTTATATCATCAAACGAGCCCTGTTTGCCGACAGATGAAAGCAACACCGCTTATAAGGCTGCAAAACTATTTTTTGATAACGCCGGTTCTTGTGAAAAGATTGGAATAAACATTCACATTGAAAAGCATATTCCTTCTTTGGCAGGTCTTGGCGGCGGCAGTGCTGATGCTGCTGCGGTTTTGGTTCTTCTTAATACTCTTTTTGAAAATCCTTTAAACACCGCCAAGCTTCTATCTTTGGGAAAAAAGGTAGGTGCTGATGTTCCGTTTTGTCTTTTAGGCGGCACAATGCTTGCAGAAGGAATCGGAACAGATCTTTGTGCCCTTGTCAGTATTCCTGATTGTTTTATCGTTTTAGCTAAGCCTGACATAGGGGTTAGCACTAAAGAAGCGTATACTCTTTGTGATAAGCTGGAAAGGAAAACAGAAGACAGAACAAAAAAAGCGCTTTTAGCCATAGAAAACAACGACCTTACTACCCTGTCCGGTTGTCTTTTCAATCGTTTTGAAGAGGCCTTAAAACTTGAAGAAGTAAAAAGCATCAGGAAATTGATGTCAGACTTTGAAGCTTTAGGCTCCTGTATGACCGGCAGCGGTTCTGCTGTTTTCTCGATATTTGACGATGAAGTCAAGGCAAAAAAGTGCAGCACAGAGCTTAGAAAATATTACAAAGATGTGTTTATATGCCGACCTTACAGCTTCGGTGTTGAGATAATATAAATTTTAAAATTTACTTTTCTGAATAAAACAATTTTAATCGGTCCATATTAAGAACATAAAAACCGGAGAGGACTTGGTTAAAATATGAAAAACAGCTGCAAAAGAAGGTACATAGCAACGAAAAAAAGCTTCAACCCCCAAAAATCAACTATCCTGATTTTCTCTATGCTAATCGCACTGGCATTATCAATGTGGGTTTGTTCAATGTTTAAATTTTGCTTTGAATGTAAAAACATAAACAACAGTATCATCAGGCTTCACATTATTGCCAATTCCGATTCCGCAGAAGATCAACAGCTAAAGCTTAAAATTCGTGATGCTATAGTAAATGATAGTTATTTTCTCTTTGAAAACTCATCAGGTATAGACCAGGCTCTGCAAACAATTTCTTTGAACACAGAAAAAATAAAGCATATATCTGAAGATGTTTCACGTGAAACAGGCTATGACTACCCTATTGATGTGAGTGTGGTTAATATGTACTTCCCCTTGAGAAAATATGATAACCTTACCCTGCCGTCAGGATATTATGATGCTCTGAGAATAACTATCGGCAGCGGCCGGGGACAAAATTGGTGGTGCGTTATCTACCCTTGTATGTGTGTGCCCGCAGCTTGCAGCGATGCTGATCTTAGCCAAACTCTTGGCAGAGGCGAATTAGATATAATTGAAAATTATGATAAATATAAAGTTAAATTCAAATTTTTGGAGTTTCTTCAAATGCTTGGATTTTAAGGAGCTATCAAAATAATGTATAAGCTTTCTAATATAAATACTGTTAAATCTTTAATGCAAAAATATAATATGACTTTCTCAAAATCACTCGGCCAGAATTTTCTTATCAATCCTTCAGTTTGTCCGAGAATGGCTTTGAATACTATAACTAAACCCGATGCCTGCGTTTTGGAAATAGGTCCCGGAATAGGCGTCTTGACTCAGGAGCTTGCAAAGCTTGCCGGTAAGGTCGTCGCTGTCGAATATGATAAACGACTGCTGCCACTGCTTAGTGAAACCTTAGCCGATTTTGATAATGTCTCTGTTATAAATAACGATATTTTAAAGCTTGACCTTAGAAAAGTTGCAAACGATTATTTTAACGGACAAAACTTTTCTGTCTGCGCTAATCTGCCCTATTATATATCGTCTTCTATTATAATGAAACTCTTAGAAGATAAATTGCCTATAGATTGTATTACGATTATGCTCCAAAAAGAAATGGCCCAGAGAATCTGTGCTAAACCCGGAACCCGCGCTGTAGGTGCTATAAGCCTCTGCATTAGCTACTATGCAGAGCCTGAGCTTCTTTTTAATGTCTCTAAGGGCAGCTTTATGCCGGCACCTAAAGTCGATTCAAGCGTTATAAAGCTTAATGTCAGAAAAAAACCACTCTATAATGTGCTGTCTGAAAAAACTTTGTTCAAAATTATAGAGCTTTGTTTTGCCAACAGAAGAAAAATGATTTCTAATAATTTGAGCTCAGGCCTTAATATCCCGAAAGCTAAAGTGGAGGATGTTTTGAAAAATAACTGCTCTGTTATGCCTGATATGAGAGCTGAACAATTATCTTTGGAACAATTTGTTCATATTTCTAATGTATTTTTTGAGGTGATGAAAAATGGCAAAGAAAAAATCGAAGGGAACTAAAATAAATCCCAAGTCCTCCGGTAAGGAATTAACTCAAGAGGAAAATGTTAAAATCAGCCTTCTACATAAGCTCCGTGTAGAGTTTACTTTCAGCCCTCTTAATGCCCTTAAACTCTGCGCCCTTATATTAACCGTCATAACCCTCCTGTTAGCCCTTCTGTTTTTCTGCTTTTCTATGTCAAATAATGTTATTATGTTTTCTATCTTTTCTTGCTGTATAAGCTGCTTTGGCTTCTTTTTAGCAATTAAGGATTTTAAAAATCAAAATATAAAATAAAAGGAGTTTGTTAAAAATGAAACACAATGAAAATCTGTCATTCAGCAACAAAATGAAAGTCTTAAAACTGAAAAATATGCTAAAAGAGGAACAAAGTAATCTCTCTAAAATCAGCAAAGCTTATGACGACCTCTTGGCTGAATTTGAAGACCTGAGCAACGAATATCAGGATTACAGAAAAGAAACAGAACTCTCCCAACAGGAATCTGATAAAGAACTCAAAGAAATAAAAGAACAACATTTAGAACTCAGAAAAAAATGGGATATGTCTGAAAACAGTAAAGAACAACTCGACGCAATACATAAAAATCTGCATAGAATACATACTCAGGCTGAAAACGATGCTGCTGATTTAATTGATGAGGCTAAAAGCAAGGTTATGGAAGTATTTTTCGTCGTCAATAAAATAAACGACCAGCTTGAAACTTTAAAGGCTGATATAAAACATCTTGAAAACGATCTCGAAATCGGCACTAAAACCGTTATCGACAGAATAGGTGCTTTCTATCAGGATATTGATAACTGTACTGATAAATTAAATGATATGAAAAGAACTTTCTATAAGGAAAATAATGTCCCCTTAGATTAGTTCTTCCAAAGAGGTAAAAATGAATTACGCAGATGAATTTGAAAGAATTTTTACGGAAAAAATAAATCGTACCGGTTCACAAAAGCTGCTTGACTGGATAAAAAGCACTGACTTCTTTACTGCTCCTGCAAGTACAAAATATCATTGTGCCTGTCAGGGCGGTTTAGTGATGCACAGCGTTAAAGTTTATCAGGTTATGCGTAATAAGCATTTCGACGAAGGTGTAGATGATGAGGAAAGCTTTGCTATCTGTGCTTTACTTCACGATCTTTGCAAGGCTTCCTTTTATAAGATTTCAACCAGAAATGTCAAAAATGAGGAAACAGGCGTCTGGGAGAAAAGACCTTTTTATTCGATTGAAGACCAATTCCCCTTCGGTCACGGAGAAAAATCTGTTTTCTTAACAGAACGCTTTATGCGTCTTAAAACACACGAGGCCGTTGCTATCAGATGGCATATGGGCGGGTTTGGCGAAAGCGATGGGTTTACTGTAAGCAAGGCTTTTGATAAGTATCCGCTTGCTGTAAAGCTTCATTTAGCTGACTTGGAATCTACTTATCTTTGTGAGAAAGGTACATCTGAAGTCGACCACTAAATTTACAAGCGTATTATAGCTTATTTTTCTCTTATTTGCGTGTTGGGATAATAGTGAGCTAATATATCCTTATAACTGCTGCCTTGAAGCGCCATATATTCTGCTCCGTATTGACTCATTCCTACACCGTGGCCATAACCCTTTAAATCAAAAGTGAAGACATCATCACTAAAGCTTACAGTGAAATTTGAAGATCTCAGCCCGAAACATTCCCTGATTTGAGTCCCCTTGACTACCTTGTTGCCAAGCTCTGCTTCTAAAGCACTGCCCGCTTTACTGCTGGATATAACTTTAATATACTCAGCAGGTGTTTTACCTTCAAAGCTCAGCTCAGGAAAATATTCACAGCTTTTCTTCTTAAATTCTTCAACTGATATATTAAACTTTGTATTATATCCCGGTGCGAATGTGTCACCGGGACTTATTACTGATATAAGGTAATCTTTGTGAGTGCTAAATATATCAGAACTGTTTTCCGTCATCCCGGATGATATTGCGTGATAAACAGCAACAATAGTCTTGCCGTTCTCCGTTATAACCTCAGGATAAACGCTGTCAACACAGCTTGTAAGCTTATTATAGTATTCTTCAAAATTATCTCCCCACATAGCCTTTAAGTCTTCATAACTTTTATACGCCTTTGATAAATCACACGAAAAATCATATTCGTCGTGCTCGGAGAACTCTTTTTGATTGCTGTAATATGTATATGCGGCTACAGTCTGAGCCTTTATAGCTTCGTCTGAAAAGCTTATCGGCATCTCACAGGCTACTGTTGAATATAAAAATTCTTTCTCCGATAATGTTATAACCCGGTCATCAGCTGTGTTTTTAATAACAAAGTTTTCCCCTGACTTTCCTTGCGATTCATCAGAAAATAAATTTAACTTTACTGCTACTAACGGTATAACTAAAACGACTAAAAGCAAACAAACTACGGCTAATATAAACTTTTTCATAACACTTCCCTTTCCTTTAAAAAATAATACTCAAAAACATAAAAAAGTACTTGAATTTATGTCTATGAAAGTAATACAATATATACACACAAAATGTATTACCTATGTATGGTATCTTAGGAGGAATATTCATGACACTTAAAAAATTGTGGATTTCATTCATAATTTCTTTTTTTATGACTTTTACATTCAGGAGCTATCAGGTTTTGTTTCTTATGGATTCAAACAGTGAGTTTCTGAATCGTGGAACAGGCATAACAACATATATACTGTTACTGATAATACTTGCAGGCTTTTTGGTAACTTTTTACCTCACGGAAAAACAAGAGCCGTTCCCGGAAAAGCTGCCCCGAAAGAAAAGTCCTCTGCAAGGCTCCTTTAGTGCTTTGATTGGTGTTTTAATGGCTGCATCTGAAATCAGCACGATATTTACCTACGGAGTTTCAAGCTTTTTTGATTCTCTTATTGCTTTTCTCGGAATCTTAGCATCAGCAGTATTGATAGTTTTTTCTTTTGCTCACTTTTCAGGCAAAGATATACTAAAGGACTTTAACCCTATCTTTACAATAGTACCCATATATTTATCTGTTAAAGTAGTATTTTTGACATTTATAAATTACACCAACATAATAAATATATCAGAAAACCTATTACATATTCTGTCGATTTTATCACTAATAGTTTTTTGGTTCACCTACTCAAAGCTCACATCAGATATTATAAGTGAAAAAACATTGAAAAGAAGTCTTTCTGTTGGTTTTTTGTCAATATCTCTTTGCACTACATATTCCATACCAACAGTAATAATAAAGCTTATAAACAGCACTGATATGACACTTGGCGATATACTCAGCTATGCTATCTTCTTTACTTTTGCTTTGCTTATACTCAGCTATTGCCTTGAGCTTACTTTCTTCTATAGATCATTCGTTCTTGACAAAAATCTGTATCCCGATGATGTATATAAAGAATTGCCCGGCGGCAGTATCCAGTTAGAAGATAGAGAGTCTTCCGGTGAAATTTTGAAGTTAGAAGAAACAACTACAGCTAACCCAGATGATATAAACTATATTCTGACAAAGACAGTATCAATAACTCCTGACTCTAAGAATAACGATGTTGATGTTAACACTAATGCTGCTGAGTTTTCAGATATCGATAGGCTGCTAAGCGACTCTGACTCAGTTGATAAGCCGCAGGAAGAAAACAGCGTTGAAGATTTAGATGACGATTTAAAAAATTATTTAAAAAATAATAATATTTCTCTTTCATCTGATTTTAATTTCACATCTGAAGCTCCTGCTTCAGACAGCGAAAACACTGTTAGCAAAAACAGTAAATTCGAGTCTAAGTTTTTAGGAAAAAAAGATTTCTCTTTTGATTTTAATTCTGATTCCCAAAACACTGCCCCGACTCAACAGAACAATTCTTTTGAGTCATTTAAAAAGTCTTCCAAACCTACTATATACGATTTAGAGGACTTTCCGACAGGAAAACAAAGTAAACCCTACTCCTCTTATGAGGCTGTGAATACAAATACTGGCAGGATAGAAAGCAGCAAGATTAGTGACAACAATATCACCTTTTCTGATGATAACTTTAAAGTTAAGGAAGAAAAAAATATGACAGACCAGCAAATTGATGATCTGTTAAATGACATATTAAACGATTCTTTTTAAGATTAACGCGGTAAAGAGAGAAAAAATTTTTAAAATCACCTCTTTACCGCTTGATTTTTTTCTAACTATATGATATAATCTATTATCGTAGTGATTGTGCATCCGTAGCTCAGCTGGATAGAGTGCCCGGCTACGAACCGGTAGGTCGGGGGTTCGAATCCCTCCGGGTGTGCCAAGGAACAGACTTTACCGTCTGTTCCTTTTTTATTTCCCCGATAAAAACCCCTGTTAACTAAGGAGGAATCAGTAATGCCTGATATGAATGATTTTCACGCTTTTAAAAATACGGGTGGCGGCGGCTCATCAGGAGGCGGCACAGGTCGTGGTTTTGGCTGCGGCTGGATTGCTATTTTAGTTGTTGCCTTTTTTGTTATTTTTTGTATTTTTAACGGCGCCGGTTTCGATGTCATACAGTATTTCTTAGCATACGGTATTGTCGCTTTTTTATTTCTCAGGTGGATATCTACATAAAGATTTTTTATCATCTTGACAAAATTTTTTATTTACAATATAATTTTTCTATGTAGTGTGTAAATTGGAGGTTTTTTTTATGAGCTTGGAATCAAAAAGAATTACTAAAGACTATTATGATATATCTAATGTTAAAATCGCTTTTCTCTCTACCTATGAGGATAGAGGCAGGCGTCTTTTGAAAACTCTTTTGGAACATTCCGAAGATGAGAGTGTCGACTTTTTTGCCGTTTACGAAGATGGTTTCTTTGTGGGTTACTACTGCCTTATATTAGAGGGGAATTTTGCTTATATCCAGTCCTGTAATATTTCTCATATGTTCGACTTTACTTCTTATTATAAAAAGATACTGCGTCATATATCAGAAAAATATGCTGATTATCAGGTTGTAATAAGCTTTCCGGCAACCTTTGAAGAGCCAGAATATCCTCATAAAGAAGATATGGAAGATGATCAAATCTGGGCTCAGTACACAGAATTGACCGATACTCAAAAAGTAATAAATTTCTTTTTAAACAGCGGCTTTTATAAAACTGATTTTTATAACACCTGTAATGGTGAAAACTTTGAGATCTTCTGTAATCGACCTGATTTTCAATCCTATGGTGCATCAAACGCATTTTCAAAGATATTTAAACTCATAGTAAAGCTTGATGTAGAGTAAACTTTAAGATTCAAACAAACAAACAAACAAAAAAAGGGCTATTGCATATCATAAATGCAACGGCCCTTTTAAATTTGCGAAAAACCTTTAACTAAAATGTCGGGTTATCTATCGGCATTGTAGCATAAGCGTTCAGGTTTAAATCTGCTGTGTTTCCTTTTATATACTCATAATACCCTTGAGCTGCTATCATAGAAGCATTATCAGCACAAAGTCTGAGCTCGGGCATAAAGAGCTGTTTGTTGTTCTTGTCGCAATATTCTTTTAGAGTTCTTCTTAAAAGAATATTAGCAGATACACCGCCTGCTATGACAAGTTTGTTATGACCTAAGTTTTCAGCCGCCTGAAAGAATTTCTCACAAAGATAGTCAACTACGGTTTTTCTAAGCGATGCAGCCAAGTCATTAACAGGTATATCGTCTGATTTTTGTTTTATGTTGTGTATCTTGTTTATTACATTTGTTTTAAGGCCTGAGAAGCTGAAGTTATATTGATCCTTTACCTTTGGCTTTGGAAACTCAAAGGCCAACGCATTACCGAGTTCTGCGATTTTGTCAAGCTTTACTCCTCCGGGATAACCAATACCCATAGCTCTTGCGGCTTTGTCAAAAGTTTCGCCGGCAGCATCATCAAGAGTTCTGCCGATGATATTCATATCTGTGTAATCTTTGACTTCTACAATATGGCTATGTCCTCCTGAGACGACAAGGCAAAGAAACGGCGGTTTAAGTTCTTTGTTGGTGATATAATTTGCTGCGATATGACCTCTGAGATGATGAACAGGTATGAGAGGTTTATTTTTTGCAAAGGCTATACCTTTTGCGAAATTAACTCCGACAAGTAAAGCCCCGATAAGACCCGGAGTATAGGTAACAGCGACTGCATCTAAGTCATCAAAGCTAAGACCGGCTTTTTTAAGCGCATCAGACACAACAACACCGATATTTTCAGCGTGACTTCTTGAGGCTATTTCCGGCACTACACCTCCGTAAATTTCGTGTTCTTTTATCTGGGACATAACAACACTTGAAAGCTCAACCTTTCCGTCTTGTACAACTGCTGCTGCAGTTTCATCACAAGAAGATTCTATTCCCAAAACTATCATTATACAGCACCTTCTTCTTTTAAGTATTTAGTCATTATAATTGCATCTTCGACAGGATTTTTATAGAAATTTTTTCTCAAGCCTGCTTTTTTGAAGTCCGATTTTTCATACAGTTTGATTGCCGGAATATTACTGCATCTGACCTCAAGAGATATAAAGCAGGCATTTTTTTTGATTGAAGCGTCTATAACTGTTTGTAAAAGGGCCTTCCCTATTTTCAAGTTTCTGTAGTTTTCTTCTACCGCGATATTATATAGATACACTTCATCAAGCACAGAATAAGTGCCTATATAGCCTACCGGAGTGTTCATTACAAGAGCGACGAAAAAATCGGAATTTTCATTTTGGAGGCTTTCTTTTATAACATTGATATCCCAGGGGTCTGAGAAGCAATTTTTCTCTATATTTGCAATTTTCTCAGAATAAAAATCATCCGCTTTAACTATTTTAACTTTTTGTATCATACCAGGTTATTCCCTTTTCCACTTCAACAGTAAGCCTTACATTTAAGCTGACTGCGTTTTCCATTTCCTCTTTTAATATTTTTGCAGCTATATCGGCCTCATTCTGCGGGGCATCAACAATAAGTTCGTCGTGGACCTGCATAATAAGTTTAGACTTCAGGTTTTCTTTTTTCAGGCGTTTATAGACATTAACCGAAGCGATTTTTATTATATCCGCAGCTGTACCCTGTATTGGCATATTTCTTGCAATTCTTTCCCCGAAGGCTCTTACATTATGGTTTGAAGATGAAAGTTCCGGCAGATATCTGCGTCTGTTGAAGAGTGTTTTGACATAGCCGTTTTCTTTAGCCTGCTGTACTACCTTATGCATATAGTTATCTATACCTTTAAAGTTCATAAGGTAATCGTTTATATACTGTGCTGCTTGTTTTACGCTGACGGAAATATCCTTAGAAAGAGAAAATGCTCCGATTCCATATACGATACCGAAATTAACAGCCTTTGCTCTTGTTCTCATCATAGGCGTTACAAGTATTTCAGGCATATTAAAAACTTGGGATGCGGTTATTGTATGGATATCTTTATTCTGATTAAATGCGTCTATCATATTTTTATCATCTGAGATATGGGCTAAGACTCTGAGTTCGATTTGAGAATAATCGGCATCGACCAAAACATTACCCTCATCGGCTGTGAAGAATTTTCTTAATTCTCTGCCGACTTCTGTTCTGACAGGAATATTTTGCAAATTAGGTTCTAAAGAGCTTATTCTGCCGGTACGGGTTTCCACCTGATTAAAGGTTGTGTGAATTTTTCCGTCTTCATCTATAACTTTCAAGAGGCCCTCGCAGTAGGTAGATTTTAACTTTGAGAGTGTTCTGTATTCGAGTATCAGAGCAACACATTCGTGGTCATATTTCAGATTTTCCAAAACTTCGGCACTTGTTGAATAGCCGCCTTTAGTTTTTTTGCCCGGTTTAAGTTTCAGGTCCTCGAACAGAGCCTTAGAGAGTTGTTTTGGAGAATTAAGATTAAGTTCATATCCGATAAGATTGAATATATCTTTTTTAAGCATTTCTATTTTATCGCTTATCTGTTTATCATAATTTTCGATACCCTGTTTATCAACTTTAAAGCCTTGTTTTTCCATATCGGCAAGGACTTTAGAAAAGGGAATTTCTATATTTTTAAGGAGATCGTCCAGATTATTATTTACAATTTCCGCTGCAAGACATTCATATAACTTTGGTAAGGCGGCGCAATTTTTTTCAAGAGGTGATATCTCCGCTTTATCATTAGACATCAGGTTATAATGAAGGCAGAGTTTTTCGATTTCATATTTTTTCATATCCGGTTCCAAAAGGTAAGCTGCTAAGAGAATATCAAAGCTAAAATCGCAGCACAGCTTTGGCAAAGAGAAATAAAGGCTTTTAGCGTCCCAGACTACAGCACAGATATTTTCAAGTGACGAAAGTTTAAGTTTAAAGCTTTCTATGAGCTGCTTTTGGCAGACACTATAGACCTTGCTGTCTATATTAAGGCAGACGGTTTTAATGGACTTATCATCATTATACTCAGCTATGATATATAGAGTTTTATTTGTTTTGTCAAGAACATCATTTAACAGATTTTCGTCTGTAATTTCGCAGTAAGTTGTTTTTGGTTTGTCTTCATCACAGTTTTGCGTTGCAGAATCATCTTTTTTTGCAAGGTTTATATCAAGGCCTAACTTTTCTATTGTAGAATACATCTCTAATCCCTTGAGAATTTTAACAGCTGTTTCTTCTGATGTTCCACGTGAAACATAGTCATCAAAATTCAAATCTATCGGCACATCAGTTACAATAGTTCCGAGCATACGGCTTAAAAACGCATTTTCTTTCCCCTGCAGCAGCTTTTTTCTGAGATTTTCTGTTATCTCTAAGCTGTCAATGTTGTTGTAGATGTTTTCTATGCTCTTATATTTGCTTATTAAATCAATAGCACCCTTTGGCCCTATTCCGGCAACTCCGGGTATGTTATCTGAAGTGTCTCCCTGCAGCGCTTTGACCTCTATTAACTGCTTTGGCGTAACTTTAAATTCTTCTGAAATCTTTGCCTCGTCATAAACGGTAACATTTGGTCTGCCGAATTTTGTCGCTGTTATCTGCACTGTTGTCTTTTCGCTGACAAGCTGTAAGCTGTCCTTGTCGCCTGTTGCTATTATACATTCATAACCCTTCTCTGAACACGCTCTTGATAATGTTCCAAGAATGTCATCAGCCTCATAACCTTCACATTGTAACAAAGTGTAGCCTAAGGCTACAAGCAGCTCTTTTAAAACAGGAAGCTGCTGTGCAAGTTCAGAAGGCATAGATTTTCTCTTAGCCTTGTATCCCTCATAGGCCTTGTGGCGAAATGTCGGCGCTTTTAAGTCAAACGCTATTGCCACTGCATCAGGCATCGTTTCAGCCTTTAGCTTTTCAAGTATATTCATAAACCCATATATCGCATTTGTATAAAAGCCATCTTTGGTCATCAAAGCCTTTATGCCGTAAAAAGCTCTGTTTACAATGCTGTTTCCGTCAAGTACAAGAAATCTCATCAAAAGTCATTCCTTTCACTAAATAGCATCACTTTAAAAATTATAACACATATTATTTAATATAAAAACAATAATTTGTTTATAAAAAGTTTATCCTTTTAAAAGAATATTTTCCTTGCTTTAAGTTTTATTATAATGTATAATTTAATTATCTTTAATTATTTATAATTTTGGGAAGTGATAAATTATGGTATGCTCAAAATGTCATAAATCTCTGCCCGAGGGCAGCTTAGTCTGCGGCTTCTGCGGGAACAGGTTACTTGATGATAAATCTCAAATAGAAAAAAATTCAAACAGCTCCTTGACTCTGCCAACAAAAACAGATTCTCAAGTTGCTTTGCCTGATCTTCAACCACAGCAGCAAACAGAAATTGCTGTTCCTGATAAAGATAACGATAAAAAAATCGAAAAAGAACAAATCGCAAAAACTGCAGAAGCTTTACACAGGTCCGAAACTAAATTAACAAGAAAATCTCTGAAAAAATATAAGCCTATGTCTACAATCGGCTTCTTCTTCACACAGCTTGTTCTCTATATCCCTGTTATCAATATAATTCTTCTGTTCGTTTGGTCGTTTAGAAAAAACACAAACCGTAACCGTAAATCTTTTGCAAGGTCCAATCTGATTTGGCTCTTCTTTAACTTCTTAGTCTTGATAGCCGTTATCGCTGCTATTGTAATGGTGTTTAGAATGCCTGTCTATCAGCAGCAGCTCTTAGCCATTTTAGACCAGTGGAGAACCTTGCTTGCAGATTTTATAAACAGTCAGATCCCGCCGGCAGCTTAATTTAAAAACATTATCTTTTTTTCTACCCTTTAAAGTCCTCGTCTTTTTAAAATTTCAGATGAGGACTTTATTTTTTTATTCTTTTTGTATTGACAATCTTTAGAAAAAATGTTATAATCATGAGCGTTGTAAGCTGTATGCGAGTGTGCTGGAACAGGCAGACAGGCACGTTTGAGGGGCGTGTGTCTTCGACGTACGGGTTCAAGTCCCGTCACTCGCACCATTAAAGGGAGCATTCAATCAGCTCCGGCAGGTTCCCGGGTTGGATGTTCACTTTTTATTTCATTTGATTATTACGTCATTTGTAAGGTCTCCGTAAGAAAGCTTCGGGGACCTTTTTGTTTAATATTTTTAATATTTTAGCTACGGTGGTGTTTGATTATGAAAAAGAAATTACACGTCAGAAAACAAATACATATTGCCATAGAACCCGGAAGTAAAATCAATAAGATAAGCGAAATATATGATATATTTATGATATCAACTATACTGATAAGTTTAATTCCGCTTGCCTTTAAGGTCGACCCCCTTGTGCTTCTGATCGTGGATGATGTTTGTGCTGCGGCTTTCATAGTCGACTATATTCTCAGACTAATAACTGCGGACCTGTCTTTGAAAAAATCTTATAAGTCATTTTTTATCTACCCTTTCACGCCAATGGCAATAATCGACTTTATCTCAATCCTGCCGTCAGTAATGTATTTAAACGAAGGCTTTAAGCTTTTAAGAATATTCAGACTGTTAAGCGCATTAAGAGTTCTCAAATTTTTAAGGTACTCTAAAAATTATTCTATCTTAGCCTCGGTATTCAGAAAACAAAAAGATTTACTCTTAGCCGTCGCTACAATGGCAGCAGCCTATGTATTGGTCAGCGCTTTGATAATGTATAATGTAGAGCCGTCGACATTTGAAACATTTCTTGATGCTGTCTATTGGGCAACAATATCACTCACTTCAATAGGCTATGGTGATCTTGTTCCCGCAACTGATATGGGAAAAATAATAACAATATTATCCGCTATACTCGGAATCGCGGTAATAGCACTGCCGTCAGGTATAATAACAGCGGGATATCTCAGCGAAGTGGAACGCATATCAAAAGAAGAAGAAAAAAAAGAAACCGACAAAGAGTCTTTACAATAAAGACTCTTTTTTTTGTGCAATAAAACGAAAATCGGTTGAATTTTTCTATATTGATAATTGATGTTTTAGTTTAAAAAATTATTTCATTATGTTATACTAAGGTAGAGTATCTATTAGTATTTAATAGTATATCGTTTTGTAAAATTATAAAAGAGGTGCCTGAAATGAAAAATGGTAAAAAAAGTATTGTTTCTCTTATAATCTGTCTTTGCCTTGTTTTAAGCGGTATGTCTGCGATTGCTTTTGCAGATGAAGCTTCTCAAGGGGAAAGCACAACCACAACCGGCAGTGATATTTCTGCTTTTTTTGAAAATTTAAAGCTCCGGGCAAGCACAGAATTTGCAAGCACAGATCTTGCAAGTATATCTGCTAGCCACAACGGCCACTGTACCTGTATCAACTCGGATTTTTATTATAGTACTTCAGTTACGGATACTGAAGACTATCCACACGGCACTCCTTTGACCGACGAGATTTTAAAATCAGCTACAACCGGTCACAATTGCACACATGGCTACCATCAAAGCTCCGAGTCGGAGGCTGAAAAGTATGAAAGTGAAGGTAACGCAAGCAATCTCAAAAATCGACTTAACGGCACTACTGACAACAGTGATAAAAAGCCACGAATGTATCTTGAGAACGACATAACAATTGATATGTCAGGTGTGCAATCAGGACAAAGCTGGGTAGAAGTAAAAGGTCACAAAACAATCTGCCTCAACGGTCACAAAATTACTGTTACGGGCCAAAACAGCAACAAAAACAGCCGTGTGTTTACTATTAAAAACAATGCCTCTCTTACAATCTGCGACTGCTCAGGCGGTCAAGCCGGCGAAATTAACGGCGGCGGATTAGTCGGCGGATTTTATGTTGCAAGTAACGCTTCCCTTACCATATTCAGCGGAAACATCACCAACTTTGCGGCAACAAACCCGGGCGGAGCTATCTGTAATGACGGCACCTTTAATATGTACGGCGGAACAATATTAAACAATATATCTATAAATGATAGCACAGATGAAAAAGATGACCCTTACGCCGAAAGCGACGGTTTTGGCGGCGGTATCTACAACAACGGCGGCGGTGAAGGAAGTACCAATGTAGGTATTGTTAACATCTACGGCGGCAAGATAACAGGCAACAAAGCTACTGACAAAGTAACTAATAAAGAAGGCACTAATTCTCGTGGCGGCGGTATCTACTCAGAAGGAACTAAAGCTGCAGTTAACATCTACGGCGGTACTATCAGTGATAACATAGCCGAAATCACAACCGGAACTGAAGAAGCGGCCGGCGGCGGAATTTACATTAAAGAGGGTACGCTTAACATAGACCCCTCTGCTATGGCAAGTGCTGTTAATATATCAGCGCTTCAAACAGCACAAGGTCTTGAAAGTAACTTTTTAAAGAAACCAAACTACACAGCACCGACTATAACCGGCAACGAAGCCGTAGCATCAGGCAGCTCACAAAATAACACAGTAGAAGGCGGCGGAATTTATGTTGCCGCGGGTGCAACCTGCAATATAACATCATACGCTGGTGCTGATGGCACAGAAGCTATTGACCCGGTTATCTTAGAAAACAACGCCAAACAAGGCGGCGGAATTTTTGCAGCTTCAGGTTCGACATTAACAATAACCGGTGCTGTAACAATCTCAAGAAACACAGCTTTAGACGCCAACGGCAGCGGCTATGGCGGCGGTGTTTACTCTATGGGTACTACCACAATCACCAATGCGAAAATTCAATCTAACGAGGCTACAAACGGCGCAGGCGGCGGTGTCTATGTAAAAAGCGGCACTACAACAATAAGCGGCTGTACAATCGGCGGCGGTGATACCCTTGGCAACAAAGCTACAGGTAACTACGGCAGCGGCGGCGGTGTCTATGCGACGGCAGGTGATGGAACTACGACAAGCTTAATAATTCAAAGCAGCGGCGATGGTGAATCAGCTGTTCCCACAACAATCTCACACAACCAAGCCACAAACGGCGGCGGTGTCTGCTCTGCGGCTACTACCGAAATCACCGGTGCGAAAATTCAATCTAACCAAGCTACAAGCGGCGGCGGTGTATATGTAGATAAAGGCACTACTACAATAAGCGGCTGTACAATCGGCGGCACAGAAGCTGACGCTAACACATCTGAAGGCGGCGGCGGTGTCTATGCTGCGGCAGGAACACTTACTATTCAAAGCAGCGGCACGGAAGGCTCAACAACTCCTACAACAATCTCACACAACAAAGTCCTATCCATGGGCGCAGGCGGCGGTGTCTATGTAAAAAGCGGCACTACAACAATCACCGGTGCGCTAATTCAATCTAACATAGCTAACAACGGCGGCGGTGTCTGCTCTGCGGCTACTACTACCGAAATCACCGGTGCGACAATAAGTTCTAACACAGCCGTATCAAACGGCGGCGGTATTTACTCCGGCGGCGGCACTACAACAATAAAAGGCTGTACAATCGGCGGCGAGAACGGCGCCAACACAGCCAAAAACGGCGGCGGTGTATATGCGGCTTCAATTGCGACAAGCTTAACAATTACAAACAGTGATAACGACACTCCTACAACAATCTCACACAACACCGCCACAAGCGGCGCAGGCGGCGGTGTCTGGACTGCAGCGGCTACCACAATCACCGAAGCTCAAATTAAATCTAACTCAGCTGCTAACGGCGGCGGTGTATATGTAAACGGCAACACTACAACAATAAGCGGCTGTACAATCGGCGGCACTGCTGAAGATGAAACAAAATCTACCGGCAACACAGCTGCAATCGGCGGCGGTGTCTATGCTGCGGCAGGAACACTTACTATAGACAAGAGCGGTGATACTGCAACAACAATCTCATACAACAAAGCAACAGGCGCAACCACACAAACCGGCAGCAGCGGCGGCGGTATTTACTCTGCGGCTAATACCAACATCACCGGCGCTACGATAAGTTCTAACCAAGCTACAAGCGGCGGCGGTGTATATGTAAACGGCGGCACTACAACAATAAAAGGCTGTACAATCGGCGGCGAGAACGGCGCCAACACAGCCAAAAACGGCGGCGGTGTCTACGCAGCGGCAAATTCTACATTAACCATAGAAAAGAACGATGCGGGTACTGCAACAACAATCTCACACAACGAGGCCACAAACGGCGCAGGCGGCGGTGTCTGGACTGCGGCGGCAAATACCACAATCACCGAAGCTCAAATTAAATCTAACGAGGCTACAAACGGCGGCGGTGTATATGTAGAGAAAGGCACTACAACAATAAGCGGCTGTACAATCGGCGGCACTGCTGAAGATGGAACAACATCTACCGGCAACACAGCCACAAACGGCGGCGGTGTCTACGCAGCGGCAAATTCTACATTAACCATAGAAAAGAACGATGCGGGTACTGCAACAACAATCTCACACAACGAGGCCACAAACGGCGCAGGCGGCGGTGTCTGGACTGCAGCGGCTTCTACCACAATCACCGAAGCTCAAATTAAATCTAACCATGCTGCAAGCGGTGGCGGTGTATATGTAAACGGCAGCACTACTACGATAAAAGGCTGTACAATCGGCGGCGAGAGCGGCGGCAACACAGCTGCAATCGGCGGCGGTGTCTATGCGGCAGTAGGAACACTTACTATTCAAAGCAGCGGCACGGAAGACCCAACAACTCCTACAACAATCTCACACAACGAGGCCAAAAACGGCGCAGGCGGCGGTGTCTTCTCTGCGGCAACAACCACAATCACCGAAGCTCAAATAACAACTAACCATGCTAACAATGGTGACGGCGGCGGAATTTATGTCGGCAACGGCACTACAACAATAAGCGGCTGTACAATCGGCAGTGACACAGACCCCAACGCAGCCAAAAACGGCGGCGGAATCTATACGGCGGCAGATGCAACATTAATAATAGATGACGATGCTACAGCAACAACATCAATCTTACACAACCAGGCTTCAACAGACGGCGGCGGAATTTATGTCGGCGGAAAGTTCTATCTCAGCGGAGAAACTACAACGATATCCGATAACAAACAAGGTAATAATGTAAGCAACAACATATGCTTAGAAAACGGTAAGTACATAGGACTATACGGTGATATTCCAACTACTGCTGTAGGTGTTTATGTTCAAGGTGTAATAGACCTAGAAACAGCTAAAGCTACCACTCAACCACTTATAGCTAAACCTGAAACACCGGAAGGCAAAGAAGCTTATGAATTTAATGCTGAAGACGCAACTAAGTTTAGCTATGATTATGAGATTGACAAAGGTGATGTAGCAAATAAAGGAAACTTATATAAAGCCATCCCTTATAACTCTACTTTTGTTCTTGACTGTATGCACGCTGTTATTGCAAAATCTGTTTCAGAATATCCTACCCTCAACGAATCCACCGACAAAGGAAGTATTGAGCTTACAATAACACCCGAAAGGACACAAACAAATGACGACGGTCACCTACTTTTATATAGAGGCGACACAGTTACCTTTACAGCTGAAATTGCTAAGAATACTGATAATAACCGCTTATACAGTGTAGCTGTTACGGATCCTAATGGTGCTGCAGTTGAGTATACTAAAGGTGAAACAACTGAGAATACGAGTTTATCAGGTAGTTTTACTATGCCCGGCTATGACACAACTATAACAGCGATATTTGAAACAGTTTATCAGATATCAGTCACACAGCCATCAAACGGCAGTCTGTCTGTATCAAAAGAATATGCTGCTCAAAAAGAAGAAATCGATATTACAGTTTCACCTAATTCCGGTTATTCTCTTTCTGCATTAAATGTTAAAACACTTGACGGCACTCCGGTAGCTATTTCATCAAGAAGCTTTTTAATGCCAAACGAAAATGTAGTCGTATCAGCTACATTTAAAAAAGATGTTCCCAAGGTAATTTACAACACATTATCCTATGATGCTAACGGCGGCAGCGGAACTATGAAGAGTGAAAGTGTAAAAAGCGGTGTACTGTTTGAACTTCCAACTACCTGCAGCTTTACTCCTCCTACAGGCAAGATGTTCGCAGGCTGGGCCACTTCTCCTGACGGTGATATAATTCTTACAAACTTCTTGGCTATAAGTAAAAATACTACTGTTTACGCTATCTGGACTGATATGGGACCGACAGAATATACAGTAACCTTTGATGCTAACGGCGGAACGGTTGTGCCACCTACTATGACAACTACAAACACAAAATTACCGTCACTTCCAACTCCTACCTTAGAGGGCAAGAGCTTTGTCGGCTGGTTCACTGAGAAAACAGGCGGCAGCTTAATATCTCTTGAAACCGAGTTTACACAGGATACCACTGTCTATGCACAATGGGCAGATAAAGAGACTGAAGAATTTGAAATAACTTTCGATGCTAATGGCGGAACTGTTGAAACAGCAACAGCAAAAACTGTTGACGGTAAATTAACTTCACTTCCGACTCCTGTTTTAGAAGGTCAACAATTCCTCGGTTGGTTCCTCAGCAAAGATTTTGGAACTGCAGTAACAACAGATACCGTCTTTACACAGGATACTACCGTATATGCCTATTGGAATCAGTCAGGAAAAGAATACACAGTAACCTTTGATGCAAACGGCGGTAATTTGGCAATACAAACAGCAACTACAGTATTAGGAAAGCTAACAGTACTTCCAGACCCGGTTTCCGACACTAAGACATTTATCGGCTGGTTTACTGAAAAAACAGATGGAACTCAAATAACACAAGATACAGTGTTTAATAAAGACACTACCATATATGCACAATGGCTTGACGGAAAATTAGAGCATACCACCGACCCTAAAACCAACACACTGAATGCTGATATTAAAATGACAGATGTAGAGCTGTTTAATGCTATACCTCTTACTGATGAAGAAAAAGCTTCGGGAGAAACAATAAAGATATCTCTTGTTTCAAAAGACATAAAAGATACGATTTCAACTGAGGAGAAAGCTTTAGTCGATTCAACTGCTAAAGAGGGCGATACCGTATCAAATTATATAGATATGGTTATCAATAAACAACTCGGCGATTCAGAGGTTGTCAATGTTCATAACCCAAGCGGTTCTATTAAAATCGCTATCTTGATTCCGGATGATTTAATCAACAATGACCCTGACATAGAAAGAACTTACTACATCATCCACTCTTATGATGGTGAAACCGAAATCATAAACGGTACATTTGATGAAACAACAAAATTGTTTACTTTTGAAGTAAGCTCATTCTCGACCTTTGCTTTAGCCTACAGTGATACTAAAGTATCAGATGACCCTGTAGTAACAGATGAATATACCATAACATTTGATGGTAACGGCGGCAGTGTTGAGCCGACAACCCTAACTACCGTTGAAAATAAATTACCTTATCTGCCTGAGCCGACCAGAGAGAATTACACATTCATCGGCTGGTACAACAACACACTCGGTACATCTAAGATAACTCTTGATACTGTCTTCTCACAAGACTCTACAGTATATGCTATATGGGAAATAGCTGCTGATCATAATCACGAGTTCATTTTCTGGCGCTATGACGCAAATGGTCACTGGAAATCTTGTACCTGCGGTGAAATTCAAAATTGGGAATCTCATACATTCGCAGATTGGACTATAGTAACACAACCTACAGAAAGCTCCACAGGTCTCAGACAAAGATCCTGTAAGTGTGGTTATGTTCAAACTGAAGTTATTCCAGCTACAGATCCATCATCACCTGATACCCCGGTTTCACCTGAC
>JAUMXZ010000058.1 GCA_030528905.1 Clostridia bacterium
GATATCAACTGATTTTAGATTATTACAATTTTCAAATGCTAATTTTCCTATAGTTTCAATATTTTCGCTTAGTTTAACTGAGTTTAACTCAGAACAATTTGTAAATGCATATTCATTTATAATCTTTACACTGTTTGGTATAACTACATTTTTCAAGGAAGTACAAAAAGCGAATGCTAACGGAGCTATTGTATTGACATTTGGGCCTAAATCTATATCTTTAAGACTTTCACAGCCAAAAAATGTGCTATTTGGAATATTTGTTATTCCTGATCCAATAACTACTGTATTCAGATTATAACAACATTCAAAAACACTTTCTCCCATTTTTTTAGTATTATTTGGTATTATAATAAATTCTAAGTGTGTGCAATAAGCAAACGCATAAGATTCAATCGTTTTAATATTATCTGAATTTTTGATATCTGTTAATTTTTTACAACCATAAAATGCATATTCGCTGATAGCTGACAAAGACTTGCCAAATTCTACACCTTTTAATATTGAGCAATTCTCAAAAGCTCCGCGACCTATTTCTGATATACTATCCGGAAGCTTAACTTCAGTAGTGACTTTATTTTTATAAAAAGCATACGGGCCTACAGATACCACAGTATCCAAAAAGGCTTTATTTGCATTTATTGTTGCAGGACAAGCAAGTATAGTTGTTTTATTTTTATCGTATAATACTCCATTTTTGCTTGAAAATTCAGTATTATTTTCATTTATCTCTATAGTTGCCAAATCAGGAGCATAGAGTGACTTTTCGCCGATTTTATTTAAGTCTTTGCCGATCACTATAGATTCTAAGTCTTCACATTGATAAAACGCAAAATCGCCAATAGAGGTTACTCCGTCTGAAATGGTAACGATTCTTATCTCTTTTTCATACTCCTGCCAAGGCTGATTATCAAACTCATAAGAATACATATCTCCGCTGCCGGATATAATAAGATTCTTTTCTGTCTTGTCAAATGTCCAGCCGACATTTTCTCCGCAGCGACCTTCTGTAGGATCATTTAAAACCACTGCCTCAGAGTTATTAGCTGTGTTTGTTGTTTCACTATCATTTGCAAAAGCTGAGAACCCCAATGTTATACACATAATTGCAATAATTGATATTAAGCTGATTATTTTATGTTTTTTCATTGCAAGGCCCTCCTATTATAAGAACGGTGCTAAAATAGCTAAGGCAGTAAACACACCTAAAGCTATAAATCGCAGAATGTAACCGGTTCTAACAGTATGACATTTTTTTATCTTTCCGTCTATTTCTATAGTAAGAACTTCAATAAACGGTACCGGAGCTCTTTTGTACCAGCCTCTGACTTTAACATATTTATCAAAATATTTTTTCGATTTGAACAGAGCAAAGAATTTATTTATTGTGATAAGCGGCTGACTGTAGTTTAACAGCATTATACCGGTATCATCCTGTATAACAAAATCTTCGTTAAAAATACATCCGGGATTGCCGCGGCCTATTATTTTACCGCTTATAGTACACGGAATTGTCTTTATGTTTGATACATCTATATTTCCCACTAACGATTCCACCGTTGACGGTTTAAAGGCCTTTGTCTTGTGTGAATATCTATGTTTAAACAAAGATGCAAGCATCGCAATAACTCCGCCGACACCAAAGATTGTGAGCATATGCTCAATTACTACTATTCCTGTAATTATTGTTGCTATTAACAAGAGTGTCGGTAAAATCATAATCAGTAATTCTTTAAAGAATTTTGGCGCATAGGACTTTGGTTTTTTAAGGTCAAAGACTATAAACGGTTCCTGGTCATAGCGTTTTGAAATTTTGCTGATTGCCAAAACTCTTTTTGAAATCAACGGGTGAGTTGAGTGAATCTCATAGAACTTTGCCCAGGTGTTAAACAGATCCCACTGCATAGCGCGTTTAATAGATTCTTTTGAAACATTACCGTCTTTATCATAAGCGCCTATTGCCAAAGCCTTTGAGCCTTTAGTTTCTGCAATACCTAAAGCTGCTGTAGCCTTAGTTGAGAGGGTATCTCCCGAAACGGTGTCCTTAGTGCTAAGACCGAAGCCGATTTTGACTAAAGCGCTTGCAAGAGCATTAGGATTTTTCGTAGTTTTTATAGAGAATGTATCAGCATAATACTCTCTTGTTCTTGACAGCCACAGTATTATATATTGGGAAATTATATATAACACAAAAGCAATAGCTCCGACGATTTCGGCATAATTACTGTCATCAGATGAGGAAGATGATGAAGATGACGAAGATTTTTTAGAAAACATCCCGCTTGGGTTTAAGCAGATCTCATACACTGCATACAAGATAAGCGGAACAATCTGGACAAAAGTCATAAGCATCATATCATAATGACAAGCGTGGCCTAATTCGTGAGCGACGACTGCCTTTACCTCATCTTCATCAAGAAGCTCATATATGCCCCTTGTTAAGACAATTCTTGCGTCATTTTTAGTACGGCCGTAAGTAAAAGCATTGGGAGCCGAATCATTTATGAACCCGATTTTAGGATACTTCATATTCTTATCTTGGCAGACTTGTTTTATAAATTCATCAAGATACTGTGGTACCTCGTGTTTAAAATCCACCTTATAAAACCACTTCATAGACAGGTCAGTAAGCCACGGTCCGATAATAAATTGAATAAGTAAAATTGCAATAGACAATAGTATCGCCCATAATACCGGCAGGTCAAAAATCATAAACACTAATATTATCACGACTGATAAAAGCGCATATAATCCGACCACAGTGAACAGCGATACACCTAAAAGACTTTTCTTCATAACTACCTCCTTATACAACAAAAAAATTTTAATAGCTAACCAACTATATTATCAACCAAAACAAGAAAAAAGTCAATAAAAAAGCCTGCAAGAGTATAAAACTCCTGCAGACTCACAATCTTCTTACCGCTTTATAACATTTATGTCAAGAATTTACTTTATAATTACTAACTATAAATATAGACCCGCCCTTTATAGTTAGTTAGTTGATTCTGTTGCTTTAACATTGACCTCTGCTGAGAAGCCAGCTTTTGCATTCTCAGTCGCTGTAATATCAGAAACTGTTGATGCAATATCATAACCTGGATCAGAATAAAGTTCAGTCCAAGCAGCATTAACATCTTGATCAACATCGCCTCCTTCAGTAGGCCAGGAAATCTTTACCCAAACTGCAACCTTTTTTCCGGGTCTTATAATATTACTATTAACATCGTCACCTACACCTGTAGCCATCAAAACACTTCTGATATCATATGTTTTTAAATTGTTTGTAGTATCATCAGTGCCTGCAATTGTTGTCCAACTTGCGCCTGTATTAAGCGCAATATCATCCGCTCCGCTAGACAGCGCAGGAGCGGTCGCAACTACAAAAGGTACTTTTAGGTTTTCATCAGTTGCTGTTCCTTTATGTGCTTTGAGCTTTATAATAGAGTTATTCTCATCCAATATAACACTATTAACACCGGCGTTTTCAACAACTATTTTACCGTAAACTGTTTCACCGGGGCCAATTTGATTTACTGCAGTTGAATTAAAGGCTTCATCGGTTTTTTCCTCTGATTTTGATACTGCTTTATCCGTTGTTTTACCGGAGAATATATCCCAGTAAGCTTTCTCTGTTGGTTCATACGCTGAACCGTCACTTTTAGCAACAATAGACTCGTTGCCATTGAGGGTAACCTTAAACTCATAGCCAACACCGGCATAGCCGTACATTCCCAATGTGTCGCCAGATGCTGCAAATGTTCCTGCTGCTACGCAGGTTGTGAGTATTGACAGCACAAGCAGCATAGAAGACAAACGCATAGAGAAAACTTTTTTCATTTTTTTGTTTTTCATTAAAATCAATCCTTTCTGTATACTAATAAATAAAAACGGTAAAAACACGATCTGTCACGTAAATATAGTACATCAAATCATTCCATTTTGTCAATATAAATTTACATTTAATTTACACTTAATTCATATTCTTTATTCCGTATATGCATGTGTTTCAACTTTAAACTGTGCTTTAAACCCGGGCTTATATCCGTTGCCATTCCCAATATTATTATTAACTTTAGCAGCAGTGGTTGGGCTTAAATTTCTCCAGTAATCAATATTCGTTGCATAGTCTTCTGTATCCGTCTCAAATTTCACCCAAACAGCAGCCGTCTCACCACGATCTAAAACTGCAACAGAGTTATCATTCAAAGTTTTACCTCCTCCTGACTTCGTACTTTTAGCAAATTCTCCTGCAAAAGAACTAGCCCCATATGTCTCCTCATTATAGGATAACAGATGTTGATCGCCCATGGAGGCACCTCTTAGCTCCGTCCAATCAGTAACAGTACCAATAGCTACATCTTCTCCGTTTTCAGTAGCGTTTGCAATATAGACCCTAAATGGTACTGAACCTCTCTGTTCCTCTGCTTTTGAGCTATCTTCTCCATAATAAGCGTTAATGACTATCTGTCCTTTAGTAACAGCTACTTGACCTTCACTTAGATTCTGCAAAACTATTTTGCCGTATATCGTGTCATCTACAGATATCAGTTTTGCGGTTTTCTGTTTTATCTGAGTATCGCCCAACATCTCTGTAATTGCCGTAGCCTCAGCAGTTTCTATGCTATTCGATGAAAATATATCCCAATAGGCATACTCACTAGGGACATAGTTATTATCAACTGTTTGGATAATAGATTCATTGTCGTTGAGCAGAACTTTATACTCATAACCAAAACCGGAATAACCGTACATTCCCAAAGTGTCACCTGATGCTGCAAATGTTCCTGCTGCTACACAGGTTGTGAGTATTGACAGCACAAGCAGCATAGAAGACAGACGCATAGAGAAAACTTTTTTCATCTTTCGTTTTTTCACATATAATCACCTCTTTCTATATGTTAATAAAACTGTTAAAAAAACGGTAAAAATAAAACCAATATTCACACCTAAATTATATATGATCTGTATTTGTTTTGTCAACCTAATAAGCTAATTAACCAAAATATTTTTATCCTGTATGAGTCGTTGCTTTAATCTCAACTGAAGCCACAAATCCAGGCTTTGTTTGGCTGTTAATATCACTAACTGTCTCTGCTACCTCATAATTTTCAGCAAAATAAAGTTCAGTCCAGGCCTCAGTAACTGCCTGATTATAATAATCGCCTTCAGTGGGCCAAGAAATCTCTACCCAAACTGCAAGCTTTTTTCCGGGTTGTATAGTATAAGTAGCAGCATCAGTACTTACACCTGTAGCCATTAAAGCATCTCTGATATCATATGTTTTTAAATTGTTTGCAGCATCCTCAGTGCCTGTAATTGTTGTCCACTCTGAGTTTGTATCAAGCGCAATAGCATTTGCTCCGCCAGACAGCGCAGCAGTGGTCTTAACTACAAAAGGTACTTTTAGGTTTTCTGTATCAGTTGCTGTTCCGGTGTACGCTTTAATTTTTATAACAGAGTTACCATCATCCAATTTAACAGCATTACCACCAGCATTTTCAACAACTATTTTGCCGTAAACTTTTTCGCCGGGGCCAATTTGATTTACAGCAGTCTCATCGAAATCCGTAGTAGTTTTTAACGTTGCATCCTCTACTGCTGTAGCCGTTGTTTTACCGGAGAATATATCCCAGTAAGCTTTCTCATCAGGTGTATATGATGAATCGCCACTTTTAGCAATAATTGACTCGTTAGGCTCGTTGCCATTAAGGGTAACTTTAAACTCACGCCCAACACTGGCATAGCCGTACATTCCCAAAGTATCGCCTGATGCTGCAAAAGTTCCTGCTGCTACGCAGGTTGTGAGTATTGACATCACAAGCAGCATAGAAGACAAACGCATAGAGAAAACTTTTTTCATCTTTCGTTTTTTCACATATAATCACCCTTTTTCCATATGTCAATAATATGGTTAAAAAACGGTAAAATAAAACCAACATTCACATATAAATTACATAGGATGTATATTGGAGGTATATTTATTTTGCCAATTTAAAATTTGGGGTTTAATCTTCATTTTCTTTTGCAGGCTGTTTTTGAGTATGCAGAACTGTTGTTTTCAAATCAAGTTCAAATTCTTCCCAAATAGACTTTGTTTTTTCGTCTCTCTTCAAAATGCTGCAGCCGTCCTTGATTACTTCTTTCACCTCAGAAAGCGAGTAGCCGTCATACTCTTTATTTTCAGTCTGTTCAGTCTCACATTCCGGCGAATCGTGAATTTCGGTTGTTACCTTTAATAATGCTGTTGATTCGCTGCTGTCATTATCATCAACTGTAACAGAATATAAAACTAACGGAAAGCCTCCCCAAACAGGATATAATGTTATATCTTCTCTTATATTGATAAACTTATTTTTTATTATTTGACCATTTTCAGAGAGTGACCAACCCATAAAACAAACGCCTTCAGGAGAGATAAACCCGTTGCCTGGCAATTTATAATATCCGCCTTTAGTTACATCTGACACCATATAACCGCTGCCGCCATTAGGTTCAAACCTGATTGTATAAAGATCTTTATCTACCCAAACGGCATACAATTCAAGATCTCGGTTTAGAAATACAGACTCATTTGATAATTCTACTTTCCCATCGGGTGAAGTAGACCAATTTTTAAATTTTTTTCCTTCCGGGGCAATAAAATTGCATTCCGGCAACTTAAATTCACCACATTCTACTGTCAATGACTTCATATCGCCCTTAGCGCCATTAGGATGTAAAGTGACTATAGCGAGATTATCCCAAACAGCATATAATTTTGTATCTTCGGTTATATTTATATAGTCTGAAAAAACATCTCCATCAGGAGTTCTTGCCCAGCCTATAAAGTTTTGTCCATTAAGGTGAGTAAATTGACAATCGGGTATTTTTTGAAGTCCGGGCTCAGCTTTAGTATCCTGCATTGAGCCGATACCACCATTAGCGTCGTAGCTTATAATATACTCTGTGCTTTCCTTTGGAGTATCATTACTTTTAGAAGAGTCAGATTCTTTAAAAGAAACACTAACATTTACATTATTATCAGGCATTTTAAATTCATATACTGAATCTTCTTTTTTGACTTCAAGTGAAGCGAGATTTTCGTTTGAGAGATATGTAACTTCTACTTTATCTACCTCATATCCACTTTGAGGCTTAGTTGTTATAGTAACATTTTCACCAGCAACAGCTAAAGACTTATCCACTTCGATATTACCGTTTTCTGTTTTATCGTTATCAAAAGAGATTTTATTCAGCTTTGATAATTTAAAACTTTTGTTTTCATCATCAGCTACCACAACATATTTCGTATCACTTTTATCAGTATTTCCATCATATACAAAGTTTTGGGCATATTTATCATCATAAACAACATCCTGAGCCATCTTAGCGAGAGATTTATTTGAATTTATATTTGTCAATACTCCTATTTTAGCATTTTCCTTCAATTCTCCTGATATACACATAGTTGATCCATCAGCCAGATAAACATTATTTTCAGATCCATTTTTCAAATTACCTGTAACCGCAGCATTTCCTTTTATATTAAAGGTAGCATTTGAAGAAACATAGACACCTACTCCATCTGCATTAGTACAATTAAAACCTGTAACCAAGCAGTCTTCAAGATTAAAACTTGCTCCATTTTCAATTTTAACTCCACAAGCATCTATATTCTCAGATGAAGTCAAGCAGCTGTTGTTTTCTTTGCAATCACAAAGAGTTAAGCTGCCATTTTCAATAATTATACTATATTGACCGGCATCCTCATTTTCAAAAGAGTTTCTTATTATATTATGTCCGTTCAGACATATGATCACATCATTATTTATTTTCAAACATTCTTTAAGATTAAAATCATCTTCCAAATAATATTTACCTTCACTAATGCCAATATCTTCAGTAATTTTTTGCCACTCACTATGATTAGCGTGATCATTGTTTGCTAAGACATAAGTTGTGGGTAATGTGCTCAAAAGCAAAGAAACAATCAATATCAAAGAGAGCAATTTATTTTTCATTTCATATATCACATCCTAATCGAAAAGTAACCATAATATATTATCAACTAAAACAAGAAAAAAGTCAATAAAAAAAGGTTTAGATTCCTTTGTTTTAAAGAAATCTAAACCTTTTGGCTCCCCCTGTCGGACTCGAACCAACGACAACGCGGTTAACAGCCGCGCGCTCTACCGACTGAGCTAAGGAGGAATATAAGCTAAAACACTATGCTAAGCTTAATTTGGTGCTTAGCATAGTTTTGTGTTGGCTTCTTCCTATTTTCCCGGATCGTTACCAATCAAGTATTTTCGGCATCGTTGAGCTTAACTTCTGTGTTCGGTATGGGAACAGGTGTACCCTCAACATCATTGAAACCAACTAGTGGTGACTCGTGCGGGAATCGAACCCGCGTTGCCGGCGTGAGAGGCCGGAGTCTTGACCGCTTGACCAACGAGCCTTAAATCTTTTCTCCGACTCTCTCATATTGGTGCACCATCAGGGGCTCGAACCCGGGACACCCTGATTAAGAGTCAGGTGCTCTACCAACTGAGCTAATGGTGCAAGCAATGCCTGCAACTTAACAGCACCTAAAAAACTGAATAAGTAAGACAAGATAAAGATAAGAGAAACACAA
>JAUMXZ010000059.1 GCA_030528905.1 Clostridia bacterium
AAAGGGTATCGGGAAACCGGACAGTCAGGAAAGAATAAATGATGCGGTAGACATCATAAATGAAAACTTCAAAAAGCCGTTTTGCGTAGTAATTAAAGACTTTACAATGTCAAATGAAGCTGAAAAATTGATTGCATTTTTAAAAAATGTGGCATCGGAAAATATAAAAAATCTTACAGTTTTTATACTTACAGATAAAGAGATAGGCAATGACTTTCTTGAGATGGAATTTAATGGCCTTTGCAGTATAATAGACAGAGAAGTTTTGAATTTTAGTTTGTATGAAATAAAAGAATATATGAGAGCGAATGGATTTTTTATAAACGATAAGCGTGCCGAAGAAATTTACGAATTGAGTAAAGGGTGGATATTTCTTATAAAGTTGATAAAAAAAGAATATATGTACTCAAGCGAATTAAAAGAATTTCCTGCAGCACAGGAGTATTCAAAAAGGATTTTGTATGATAGACTGCCTTCTGATATCAAAGAAATGGTCTTAAAATTATTGCCCGTTGATGAATTTGATATAGAACAGGCTAAATATATAATAGGCATAAAAGAGGGATACAGCAAAATAGAGATGCTTTTAAATTCGTCTACTGTTTTCTATAAAGATACTGAGAAAAATATGTATAGTATGTATCCGATTTTGAAAAAAGCGCTTATGGGTGAATTTATTTTAAGCGGAATAGAAAAGGAGTATATTTTTGAAAAAAGTGCTTTTTGGATGCAGATGAAAAATAATTATGTAAAAAGTTTGGAGTTTTATATAAAGGCAAAGAATAAGTCTAAGATAATGGGCTTGATAGAGAAAGTAAAAATCACAGCAGATAAAGAGCTGTTAAATGTGCTGAAAAATGTTTTTGAATTTTTAGGAAATGACAAGTATAGATGCGGAAAAAAATATTTAATGTACATTGTTTTCTATTCTTTTGTAGTAGACAGACAATTTGAAAAAGAGGAATACAAGAAAGCAAAGGAATATTATTTATCACAATACGAAATATCAAATTATGCTCGTTCAGAAGAAGCAAAGGAACATATTAACAAGAATTTTTTGGGTTTATTATACTTTGTTGGATGTTTGATTGAATTCAATAAAGCAGAGAGAATGCTTTCTTATGCTAAAGAAGCGTTTACACATTACGAAGATAAGCTGCTTGATAACGATGAAGATAAGCCGGATTTTGTGTTTAACACCTACAGTCCGGTGTTGCTGTTTTACAATTCACCGGGAACATTGGCGCAGTCTGCCAATATGATTATGGAAACATTGAATATCTGTTCATACTGTATGTTTGGATATGAAACAGGGATAGATTTGCTTATACAGTCTGATTTAATGCTTGTAAGAGGAGATTATACAAATGTAGAAAGAATAACAAGGAAAGCAATTTTTAAAACCAAGTTAAATAAGAATTACCCTGTTATGTTAGGGAGTATGTTTGTTTTATTAAGGCTTTATATTTTAACAAGGACAAAAAAAGATTGTGATAAAGTTATAGGGGAAATAATCAAGATAAAGAAAAGCAAGAAAGTGTGTGAATCTGTAGTTGACCTGATGTTAGGTTATTATTATTCATTTACAGGAGAAACAGAAAATATTGCACAGTGGATAAGAGAATCAGATTTAGATGGATGTGAGTTACCGGTAACATTAAAAAAGATTTCATATATTATTATGGGTTTCAGTCTGATAACAGAAAAGAAATATTTAGAGCTTGAAGTGTTTTCGGAGATGATGAGAGAGGAATATCAAAAGGTTGAGCACTACGCATTAGGGATAATATATTCTTATATTTTCTCATCGATATCGAGTTATAGAAACGGAGCAATAGAAAAAGCAACAGAAAGTCTGGCAAGAGCAATAAATTTAAGTGAATTTGATGAGGTTGTTGAACCGTTTATAGAATTGTCATCATTTATAATACCAATGCTTGAAGTTATAGCTGTGAAGAATAGATTTGCAAAGAGCATATTAGGTAATTGTAAGGCAAGTAAAACCATATATGAGGAAAAAAGAATAGAGGAGTATAATTTCACCGACAGAGAAAAGCAGGTGATTATACTTATGATAAATGGGTATAAACAAAGTGAAATAGCAGTAAAATTATATATAAGTTTACCCACTGTAAAAAAACATGCACAAAATATTTACAAAAAATTGGGAGTAAGTATCAAAAGTGATGCAATAAAGATTTTAAAAGATTACTTTTAGAAATAAAAAGTATACCTAAGGGATAATAGACATTTGATGATAAATAGTATAGAATATTTACAGAACTGATGATGTGCAACAAATCGGCATAGACTTTCCTACCTTATGCTGATTTCTGTATATCAAACCTTTCATTCACATAGTTGGATTTTCGGAGGTGAAGGATTTTATGTATACAAGCCTTGCAAGAGTGGCCTCTGACAGAAAACGAACCAGCCACGGGATAGGAAAATCCGGTGATGAATTGATTTTGTCGGGTCAAACAAGTGAGCGAGCTAAGGATTCTATAGGAAAAAAACGGAATCCAATGCCGGAAAAGTTTAGTTTCCACAAACAATCAAATGAACAAAAAAATCGTAATGATCCTTCCGATGAAATGAAAACATTTGAAAGGCCTCAGTTCGCACAAGAAGATTCTCGCATCAAGAGTGCAGGAAGATTTGAGTTGGATACCGGTTGGGTCGAGTTGGGATATGACGAAGGTAAATCGAAGAGTAACTCAAGAGAGCGTACCGGAGATTCTGCTGAGAAGGAAAACGATGGAAACAAGACTGAGCAGATGAATGAGTCTCCCACAGATTCAATGGATAACACAAGAAAATCAAAGGGTAATATTTATGTGTCTTTTCAGAGCAACTATAGCGATGATGATGCCAGAAAAGTAAAGGATCGTAAGGCAAAAAGCTATCCGTTGATATCATCAAGGATAAAGTCAAACGATCAAAGTTTCCAGACAGGAGCAACACTTCTTCAGGCAGAGGGAACAATAACCCCTCGAAAGATTAGAAATAGTTTGGATAGATTTTCCGATCTGAAAGGCAATAAGGGAACCTATGACGATGTGTTACCGTTTCACCAATCCAAACAGCAAGATGAGCAACTCAAAAATTACCGAGAATCATTGCACAAAAGTAATGAAGACAGAACAGGACAACAAAGGTCCATTACAGCTGTTCAGACTTACAAAAACAAAAAAGATGAAATGAAGCGTAATTTCAACAGAAAGCTTAATCGTGAAATTTACAACATCAAGATAGCGAATAAGACATCGAGTGAAGATGTCGATTTTTGGCTACTTCTCAGAAAGAAAAGGATTGAAGAAGATGCGAAATCGCAGGATTCTTCGACACCTCCTGATGAGAATATCGATAATACAGATATTGATGTTCAGCAAAGCGAAAATGAAACATCCTTTGAGTCTAAAACAGAGGATAAGGATAACATTTACGGTTCATTTTTCTCAGAGGATTTTGGGACAAATTGATAAATTATCCTGAAATTATGTAGATTCTACAAATCCTTAGGATTGTATTGAAGGTAAGTTTTATATTTTTAGAGCTTTATCTTCTTTTTTGGATTGTTAAGTCTCTTTAGCATTTTTAAATGGTAGGAGTATTTAATTTATAGGACAAAAAGTCTGATTTTCAATTAAGAAAGGGGTTGAAAGGTTTTTCACTACAGAGTGGAAAAACCGGAAATTATGGCCGAGTATTTATCTCCTGGTGTTTATGTAGAAGAATTTGATAGCGGTGCAGTTCCAGTACAAGGAGTAGGAACAAGCACAGCTGGTTTTGTTGGATTAGCAGAAAAAGGCCCAGTTGGCGGAAATCCTGTATTAGTAACAGGACCTGCTGATTTTGCTCGTAAATTTGGTGGCTATCTCCAAGAGAACCAATTTGGTGAGTATCGTTATCTTGCATATGCTGTTAACAGCTTCTTTGCAAACGGCGGCGGAAGAGCATTCATCGTAAGAGTTGCTCCGGAAGATGCAAAAGTTGCAAAAAGCATAGCAGTAGAAGGCAAAGATGCAATTTCTTTTGAAGCAGTCAGCGTTGGTGCATGGGGAAATAGCGTATCAGTTTCTTTTGCAAACGCAAGCAAAGCTAAAACTCAAATTTTTGAAGATTTAGGCAATGGCGCTTACTTAGTAAAAAATGCTGACGGATTTAATGTTGGTGACGTAGTTGAGTTAAGCGGTGGCTTATCAACACAATACCAAGTTGTTACAGCTATAGATGACAACGTAATCAGCTTTGCAGACGCTTTTGAAGGCGATGTAGTTGACGTAGATCTTTTACCAAAGATCACAATCAGCACATGTGAAGTTGACATTGAAGTAAAACAAGGCGAAATAGTTGAATTATATGAAGTAGCATCTTTCAACATTTCAGCAGCTAACTACATAGAGAAACAATTGAGCAAATCAAACCTCGTAAAGGTTTCTGTACAAGCTACAGGTGCTCCGATTGCTCCAATCGACATTTTAAATGATACTTTTGGCGTACAAAAGAATGCATTCAAAATTTTCTTAAAGAATGGTTCAAACGGAACAAAAGCAGCTATCAACGATGGCAGCTTCATAGGCGAGGACAAAGGACCTGGCGCAAGAACAGGTATCCAAGCATTCTTAGATAACTCAGAGATCAACATTATAGCTGTTCCTGGTGTTACAAGCGCAAACGTACAATTATCATTAGTTTCACACTGTGAGAATTTAGGCAGCCGTTTTGCAGTATTGGATATGCCAATTGAAGCAAAAACAGTTACAGATGTTATGAAACACAGAGCAATTGTTGACAGTGATTACTGTGCAATGTATCAACCATGGTTAAAGATCTTTGATCCATTAAACAAAAAAGACACATTCATTCCTCCTTCAGGTGCTGTTATGGGTATCTATGCAAGAAGTGATAATGCAAGAGGCGTACACAAGGCTCCTGCAAATGAGGTTGTTGCAAATTGTTCAGGATTATCATGCAACTACAATGCTGGTGAGCAAGAGATCTTGAATCCAAAAGGCGTTAACTTAATCCGCAGATTCCCAGGCTCAGGCATCAGAGTATGGGGCGCAAGAACAGCTTCTTCTAAGCCATTGTGGAAATACATCAACATCAGACGTCTTTTCATCTACTTAGAGGAAACAATTAAAGCTAACACAAATTGGGTAGTATTTGAGCCAAACGATGAGTTCTTATGGTTGAGAGTTCAAACAACAATCACAAACTTCTTAGAGGGCGTATGGAAGAGCGGTGCATTAGCCGGTTCATCATCAGCAGATGCTTTCTTTGTAAACATTGGCCCATCTACAATGACACAAGACGATATTGATAATGGTAGATTGATCTGCGTTATCGGTGTTGCACCTGTAAAACCAGCTGAGTTTGTAATCTTCCGTATTACACAAAAAACTGGTGAATAATATTAATTAATGAATTAAGGAGTGAAATGTTATGGCAGAATATGTACAACCTTACAGAAATTTTAACTTTTCTGTAGTTATCAATGGTTTTTCAGAAAATACAACAGGTTTCTCTGAGGTATCAGGTTTTGACGCAACATTTGATGTTGTAGAATACAGAGAGGGTAACATGGAAATTACCCCAATGAAAATTCCTGGCTTGATCAAATATGGTAATATAACATTAAAGAGAGGCGCTTCAGACAATACAGAGTTGTATGATTGGTTGTATGCTTGCTTTAATGAAGGCAAAATGGAATTACACGATATGGATATCTATCTCTTCAAACCAGATGCAACAGTTGCAGCACAATGGCACGTAAAGAATGCATGGCCAGTAAAATATGCTGCACCTGACTTCAACGCTTCAGGTTCTGAGATTGCTTATGAGACAATTGAACTTGCTCACGAAGGAATCCAAAGAATGGATCAAAACAACTCTGATGCACGTGCAGACGGTTCTGCAACATTCAGAGAGGGTGGAGAGAACAACACACCAGGATACAAATTCCACGTTTAATTTTAAGTATAATAATATTAAGATATTATTACATAAGGGAGGAGCTTTTAAGCTCCTCTCTTTTTTGCGTTGTGGCAAAGTTATTACAAAAAGCCATTTTAATGCATAGTATATATTGAGAAAAGTATGATAGGGAGGTAAGGAATATGGAAAAAGTAAGGGAAAAAAAGTATTCTACCCTTGATAAGTTAGAAATTGGCACAAAAGCAAAAATAGCACAGATAGATATAGATAAATATAGAAATTTTTTTGATTTTGGGATAACAAACGGAGTTAATATACAGGCACTCATAAACAGTCCATATGGAGGAATAAGGGGATATTTTATAAAAGGAACAGTAATAGCGATAAGAGATGAAGACGCAAAAAAGATAAAAATAGAATATTTGTACTGAAACGGAGGGTTTTGATATTTGTTTAAGACTGACTTGGATAAAAAAGAAGATATAAAATCATCGAAAGTTATATTTGCAGGAAACCCTAATGTAGGCAAGAGCACAATTTTTAACGCTCTTACCGGAATGAAACAGCACACAGGCAACTGGGCAGGAAAGACAGTGAGTTTTGCTAAAGGTAGGTTTAAGCATAAAGGACACGAATTTGAGGTTGTTGATTTACCGGGAACATATTCCTTAAACAGTAATAGTTTAGATGAAGAAGTATCAAAGGATTACATTTATTTTGAAGACTATGATTTATGTGTAATAGTGGCAGATGCAACGAGTCTTGAAAGGAATCTGAATTTAGTTTTGCAGATAAGCAGGATAAGAAAAAATATTTTGTTTTGCGTTAATTTAATAGATGAGGCAAAAAGAAAGAATATAAAAGTCAGTAAGGAAAAATTACAATCAGAGCTCAGCTTGCCGGTAGTATTTACAGATATGAACACAGGTAAAGGGATAGAAGAACTAAAACAGAAGATATATGAGCTTACACTAAAAGGAAAAAACAGACATAGAACAGAGATTAAGTATAATGAGGATTTGTTAGAAATTATAAATCCGTTAAAGAAAGAAATTAGTAGAATAAATGAAAGTGAAGTAAGCTCTTTATGGATATGTTTTGAAATTTTAAAAAGGAGTAAGGCAGAAAGGAGTAAATTATTTTTAAAACTCGGAATAAATGGGAATGAGAAAAAGTTTGATAAAATTTTCAAGGAAGTAACAGACAGAGCAGGAAAAGAAAATATAGATATATATAAAGAAGTAAACATCAGTATAATAAAAAGAGCAGAACAGATATATAAATACGCTGTAAAAACAGACGGAGAAGTTTATATAAAAAGAGATAGAAAAATAGATAAAATACTTACTTCAAAATGTTTTGGGCTTCCGATAATGTTTTTGCTGTTAGGGGTGATATTTTGGATAACAATAATAGGAGCGAATTATCCATCGGAAATTTTATCAAACTTTTTCTCATTCATAGGCAGACATATAGAACAGATTATGATTTCAGCGGAGTTTCCACAATGGATAAGGAGTTTTTTAATAGACGGCGTATACAAAACATCATCGTGGGTTATAGCAGTAATGTTGCCGCCGATGGCAATATTTTTTCCCTTGTTTACGCTGCTTGAGGATTTGGGATATTTACCGAGGATAGCGTTTAATACAGATAGAATTTTCAAAAAAGCAGGAACAAGTGGTAAACAAACATTGAGTATGTGTATGGGATTTGGGTGTAATGCGTGTGCAGTGGTAGGATGCAGGGTAATAGGAAGAGAAAAAGAGCGTTTGATAGCGATTTTAACGAACAGCTTTGTTCCTTGCAACGGAAGGTTTCCAATGTTGATAGCGATAATAGGGATGTTTTTTACCACTAAAGCTAATGGATTTTTAGGGTCTGTTACAGCAGCAGTAATATTACTTTTAATAATAATATGTTCGGTTATAATGACATTATTGGTTTCAAAAGTTTTATCAAAAGTTATATCAGGGAAAAAAAGTGCCCCATTTATGTTAGAGCTGCCGGCATATAGGAAAGTAAAGGTGGGGAGTATAATACTCAGAAGTTTATGTGATAAAACCTTTAACATATTAAAGCGAGCTGTCATAGTGTCAGTACCGGCAGGGGCGGTAATATGGATTTTAGCAAATGTTATAGTGGGAGAGAATAGTTTATTAGCAGAGGCAGCAAAGTTTATAGATCCGTTTGCAAAATTATTTGGAATGGATGGAATGATATTTACCTCATTTATTTTAGGTTTTCCGGCAAACGAAATAGTGATGCCAATAACTATAATGGGATATCTATCAGAAGGCAGTATGGTAGAATTTGCAAATAATACGGATATATATACCCTGTTAACAGAAAATGGCTGGACCTGGATAACAGCGGTATGCGTTATAATATTTTCAATATTTCACTTTCCGTGTGCAACAACCTGTTTGACGATAAGAAGCGAAACAAGAAGCGTAAAATATACAATAGCATCTATAGTTATTCCGACAATAACAGGGCTGTTACTGTGTTTTATATTTGCAAACAGTATGAAAATTTTAGGATTATAATACAAAAAGATATAAAAATCACACAATTTTATGGATGATTTTTATATTTATGGAAAAATCGTCTATAATAATGTATATTTTATAAATAAACACATATCATAAGAAAAATTTATGATAAATA
>JAUMXZ010000125.1 GCA_030528905.1 Clostridia bacterium
ACTGTCTTTGACTTCATTTTCAGAGATTAACGGATCGATAAACATTGACTCTATGGGTATTACTTCTTTCAAAGACTCGTCAGAAGCAATAATACCCTGTATATTTTTTGGGAAAATGTTTACTTTTTTTCCCAATATTATACGATTATCTATGCCGCCTACAGGTTTAAATTTAATTTTACCATCTTTTAAAATGTCGGTTATTATAAAGCCTATCTGGTCGATGTGAGCGTCTAACATAATATGATAGTCAGATTGTAAATTACCCATTACAGCACAGACATTAAAGTCATTATCAATACTGACTTTTTGAGTATAGGCTTTTAAAATATTAAAAACCTGCAGCGATATATTATGTTCATTACCGGAAACTCCGTCTGTCAGGCAGAGTTTTTCTAAAATATTTTTTATCAAGGAAAGTCCTCCGATTATATAATTTCAAAGTTTATTAACGAGTTTTTTGAAGTGTCGGCCTCTTTCCTCGAAGTTTTTATAAAGACCAAAACTTGCACAAGCAGGGGAGAGGCTTACGACATCGTGATAGGAAGCTTTTTTATAAGCTAAAGAAACAGCATCATCCATACTGGCGACTTTTATAATTTCTATTTTATTTTTATCGTAATATTTTGAGTTTTCAACAGCTTTTTTAATTTTTTGTGCAGTATCACCCATAAGGATTAGGAGTTTGACTTTTTGAGATACAACATCTCCTAACTCATCAAATGGTATATGTTTATCATATCCGCCGGCTATCAAGATTATTTTTTCGTCATATAAAGAAAGAGTGCCGGAGATAGTTCGTGTTGGGCTTGAAGCAATAGAGTCATTAAAATAGCTTACACCGTTTACTTTTCTTACAAATTCGGTTCTATGTTCAACACCGGTAAATTCTTTAGCAGTTTTCACTATAGCATCTACAGGCACGTCATCAAATACAGCTGAGATAGCGGCTAAATAATTTTCGAGATTATGAAGACCTTTTAATTTAATATCAGTAGTTTTCATTATAAAGGTCTGACCTTTTTTATCTGAATAAATTATATCTTTGTCCCTGACATATGTACCGTAATGAACATTATGTAGTCGGCTGAAGAAAAGACAGCTTCCGATTGATTTAAGTGCAAAGTTTTTAACATCATTATCAGCATTCAAAACGGCTTTGCCAAAGGCGTCCTGATGTGTGATGATATTTTCTTTTGACTTAACGTATTCATCCATATCCTTATGGAAATCAAGGTGATTAGGTGAGATGTTGGTAACGACACAAACATCAGGGCTTTTTTTCATAGACATAAGCTGGAAGCTTGAAAGTTCGACAACCACAACATCATCTTTGTCTATACTGTTTATACGATATAAAAGCGGATCTCCTATATTTCCACCGATATGGACATTATAGCCGGCATTTTTCAGGATATTTGATATTATAGTGGTAGTTGTGGTTTTACCATCACTACCGGTTACAGCATAAATTTTACAAGGACACAACTTAAAAAAAACTTCCATTTCGGAAGTGACTATAGTACCTGAAAAACGAGCCTTGGTAAATTCGTTTTTGAGATAGGATATGCCGGGAGTTCTGAAGATGATATCTGCATTAAGATTATCAAGATAATGATCTCCCAGAACAAAATTCACACCCTTGCTGCTTAGATTATCATAAGCTTCTGTATTTTTAAAACCTACGTTTTTATCACATACGGTTATATTAGCGCCGGCGGCAAGAAACATATCAATAAGTTTAATATTACTTCTGCCTATGCCGCAAAAGGTTATATTTTTACCATTGATGTATTCAAAAAATTTTTTAGCTTCATAGTTCATATATATATATTCTCCTTAACATAAAAGAATAGTCAAGTCATTACAAACAAGAAAAATCACAGGATAGCAAACAAATTCCCGCTATTATTCCAATAGTGATTATATTATATTATTTTTGTTATGTCAATAATTTGAAAATCACCGTCAGTGATTAGTTCTATATAGATAGATTAACAAATAAAAGTGACCTGTCC
>JAUMXZ010000060.1 GCA_030528905.1 Clostridia bacterium
ATGTCGGCATTTTCAAAAGCTTTTCTCAGCAGAGGATAACGATTGTCATATATTTTACCGTAATCTACACAATAAGGGTCTGAACCCCAATCTATATATTTATAGTCATCTTCTTGTAAAAGGCCGTCGTTTGCAAGCTTATCAAGATCGATAAAGTAAGGGTTACCCGCAAAGCTTGAACAAGATTGATAAGGAGAATCTCCAAATCCTGTAGGGTTGATAGGCAAGACCTGCCAGTAAGTTTGAGAGCTTTGTTTGAGAAAATCGACAAATCTATAGGCTTCTTCGCCCAATGTTCCGATACCATACTTAGATGGTAAAGATGAAATATGTAATAAAATTCCTGCACTTCTTTTCATATAACAATTTAAAGGTAATAAACCTTTAAACCTCCTTTTATAAAATTTTTACTATATTTTTAGAAGCAGATCATCTTTATCTTTAAGCTTATTGCTAAGAATGAGTATTAAATCGACAATAACACCTATTCCTAAAGCACCAAGTGTAAAAAGATAAACAAATCCGCTTATTGGTTTGCCAATATAAAATCTGTGAAGACCAAGTAAGCCGCAAATAAAGCAAAGCAAAAAGGCTATCCATTTTGACAGAGGTGAAACATGAGGGTCGTTTTCATATTGGCTTATATCTCCGAAAAAGTTTCTGCCGGGTTTTTTAGATTCCACACTTACGGAGATTTCATTTTGTAGTTCTTGTTTTAAAGTATTTATTTTCAGATCTGTATTTTCTTTAATATTTTGCAATTTATCATCAAAATCTTTCTCGATAGTTTGTAAATCAGAAGAAAGGCTTTCTTTTAGTTCGAGTTGTAGCTTTTTCAATTCGAGATCGATAGAAGAGAATATGTCAGTTTTTAATTTATTATAATTTTCCTCAATAGTTTTATTAACTTCGTGATTGTTCTCAAGAAGTTGTTTATCAAACCGGTTAGAAACAGAGTCTAATCGGTTCTCAACAGACACCACAAACTTATCAATTTTACAGTTAACATCATTTATTAAGGTATATGGATCGGGTTTATCGTTTTTTGTTGATAGGGTTTTATCATTAATGTTTTGAGGGAAATAATCGCCGCAAACCCGACAAAATTCGCGGCCGTCTATATTTTTAGCTCCACAGCTTGGACATATTATCATAATCAATCAACTTATCCTAAAGATGAATTAATTGCTGCACCTCCTTAAAGAAATTACAGATTATTGTAATCTAAATTATATTCACTTAGATTTTTAATTACTTGATAAAAAGTATTTGAAGCTTTGATAGCTCCATTTAGATCCTGTTCCAGATAATTACCACATTCTTCCTTTTTACAACCGGGCAGCTGACCTTTATAGCAAGAAATATCCTTAAATATATCTTTTATAAGAGCAAGAGCATCTTTGTTTTTCATATTTCTGACAAGGAAATAAAAGCCGGTTCTGCAGCCCATAGGGCCGAAGTATATAACATTATCTTTTGCATAAGAATTTCTTGCGAATGTAGCAAAAAGATGTTCAATGGAATGAATAACCGGGTAATCAAGAAAAGGTTCTGTATTTGGTTTGACCATACGAATATCAAATGTAGTTAGATCGTCATCTATTCTGGAGATATAGACTCCGGGTATAATTTTATTATGATCGACACAAAAGCTTGCGATTTTTTTCATAGGGGAATAAAGACTCCTTTTATTTATTTTTTACAATTTCAGACAAAGCCTTAGCAAGCTGATCCGGGCAAGAGGTATTTTTAAAGCCACAGGTAATGCCGCTTAATTTATTGATTATATCATAAATATTCATATCCTTGACAAGGGCCGTTATACCTTTTTTATAGCCGTTACAGCCGCCGACTATTTCGACATTTTTAAGAATATCGTCTTCGACTTCGAGTATCATCTGAGAGGAGCAGGTACCTTTAGTTTTATACTTATATACCAAAACCTTACACCTCGCCCTCAGAGATAGCCAAAAGGACTCTTTCTATTTGACTCTTAACATTTTCCGGAGCCGGTCCACCAAAAGATTTTCGATCGTTTACACACTTTTCCAGGGAAATAGCATCATAAACATCGTCATCAAAATCAGCACAAACAGACTTATATTTGTCTATTGGCAAAGTTTCAAGAGTAAGACCTGAATCTGAGCACAAAGCTACAAGAGCGCCAACTGCCTTATAAGCATCTCTGAAGGGCAGACCTTTTTTAACAAGATAATCTGCACAATCTGTAGCATTTATAAAACCGTTTGCAGCAGCTTTTCTCATATTATCAGGTAAAACTTTTATAGTAGCAAGCATAGGTTCAAAGGAGATAAGACACATTTTAACCGTATCTATAGTGTCAAAAACAGCCTCTTTATCCTCCTGCATATCTTTATTGTAAGCTAATGGAAGAGCTTTCATCATGGTAAACAAAGTCATAGTATTACCGATTACCCGGGCACTTTTACCGCGTACAAGTTCAGCTATATCAGGATTTTTTTTCTGAGGCATTATGCTTGAACCTGTAGAGAAAGCATCATCAAGCTCAATAAATTTGAACTCCCAGGAACACCACATAATAATTTCCTCACAGAATCTTGAAAGATGCACAGCAATTATTGACAAATCAGACGAAAGCTCTAAACAATAATCTCTGTCAGAAACGCTGTCAAGGCTATTATTAGTAGCACAGAAAAAACCGAGTAATTCAGATGTTAAAGTTCTGTCTATATTATATGTTGTACCGGCTAAAGCACCGGCACCCAAAGGGTTTTCATTAAGACGCTTTTTGGCATCAGAAAGACGAGAAAGATCTCTTAAAAACATTTCAGCATAAGCCATCAGATGATGAGCAAAGGTTATAGGCTGGGCGCGCTGAAGATGTGTATAACCGGGCATAACAGAAGAAGTGTGATCTTTTGCGATATTACAGATAGTGGAAACAAGCTTTTTTACTAAAGCTATTATTTCATCAACCTGGTTTCTTAAATATAGTTTTATATCAAGTGCGACCTGATCGTTTCTGCTTCTTGCAGTATGCAGTCTTTTACCGGTATCACCAAGTCTGTTAGTAAGTTCAAACTCGATAAATGAATGGATGTCTTCTTTTGTAGTATCTATCAGGAGTTTACCGGAATTTAAGTCAGATAAAATGTTTTCAAGTTCAAGACAAATTTTCTGAGCTTCACTTTCTTTTATTATACCGCATTTACCGAGCATTGTAACGTGGGCAATACTTCCGGTAATATCTTCACGATACATTCTTTGATCAAAGTGGATAGAACTGTTAAAGTCATTTGTAATAGTTGATAATTCTTTTTTAAATCTACCTGTCCAAAGATTCATATAAAATTACTCCTATTTAGAAAATTGTTCTTTTTTTCTGGCGCTTACTTCGATAGGGAGGCCGAAAAGTTTAATAAATCCTGCAGAATCATTTTGATCATAAACCTCATCCTCATCAAATGTAGCGATATCCTCATCATACAGAGAATATTTTGATTCCACACCGGCATCAATGATATTGCCTTTATAGAGTTTCATTTTAACAGTACCGGTAACATATCTCTGAGTAGAATCGACAAAAGCGCTCAAAGCTTCTCTTAAAGGGGTATACCATTGACCAAAGTAAACTATTTCACCGAACTTGATAGAAACGAGTTGTTTATAATGATAGGTTTCTCTGTCAAGGCAGAGTTCTTCAAGTTTATTATGAGCGTGGTAAAGGATAGTACCGCCCGGAGTTTCATAAACGCCTCTTGATTTCATACCGACAAGGCGATTTTCAACCATATCGACAATACCGATACCATTTTCTCCGGCCAAACGATTAAGTTCTTTGACAAGCTCTACAGGTCCCATTTTCTGACCATTAACCGCAACAGGAATACCCTGCTCAAAAGTAAGGCTAAGCTCAGTAAATTTATCAGGAGCATTCCAGGGAGAAACGCCGAGCTCTAATATATCATCGTATTTAGGTTCGTTGGCAGGATCTTCAAGATCAAGACCTTCGTGAGAAAGATGCCAAATATTTTTATCTTTAGAGTAATTTGTTTCTCTGGTGATTTTAAGAGGAATATTATGTTCTTCGGCATATGCAATTTCCTCTTCTCTTGATTTTATAGACCACTCTCTCCAGGGAGCAATAATTTTCATATTAGGAGCATAAGCTCTTATGGCAAGTTCAAATCTTACCTGATCATTACCCTTACCGGTACAGCCGTGACAAATAGCATCAGCGCCTTCAGCAAGAGCAATTTCAACCATTCTCTTAGCAATAATAGGTCTTGCAAAAGCAGTACCTAATAAGTAACTGTTTTCATAAACAGCCCCTGCTTTAACAGTAGGGAAGATATAGTCTTTGACAAATTCTTCGTTTAAGTCTTCTATATATAGTTTAGAGGCGCCTGTTTTAAGAGCTTTTTCTTCAAGTCCTTCAAGTTCTGTACCTTGTCCGACATCACCTGAAACAGCGATAACCTCACAATTATTATAATTTTCTTTAAGCCAGGGAATGATAATAGATGTATCAAGACCACCTGAATAGGCTAAAACAACTTTTTTAATTTCTTTATTATTCAAAATATAGACCTCCTAAAATTAATTCACTATATAATTATACTCTTTTATTAAAATTTTTCAATATTTATTTTTAGTTACTAAGAATATAATTAAGATATAGTGGTAAAAATGTGGGAGAGATTATTTTTTGTTATGTTAGTTAGACTTGACAAAAAAGGATCTTGGTGATAGTATAATGTTACAATTTCATAATTACAAATCGTTGATAAGGACGACAATTTTATAAAGTTTATTGAAAAGAGAGTTTGTGTCGTGGCTGGAAGCACAAATAATAAATAAAAATTGTTTACCACCTTGGAGAGTCGGTGAAAACAAGCCGTACCGTATTACCTGCGTTAAGGGTTGAGCTTTTAGCTTAAATGAGGGCAATCAGTATTTTTATTTTCATACTCTTTGCCGAATTTGGGTGGAATCGCGTGATTTTAATTTGTTAATCTCGCCCCTTTTTTAAGGGGCGTTTTATTTTTTGTAAAAGTAAGGAGGGACAGATGCGTTTTATGCATCGAAAATTATGGTTAAAATTACTTTAAAAGATGGTACAGTAAAGGAATTTAAAAAAGGTATAAGTGCTGATGAAATTGTAAAAAGTTTAGGAGCTAAGCTTTATAAAGCGGCGTGTGCGTGTCTTATCAACGGAGAACTAAAAGATCTGAGGACAAATATTGAAGATGACTGCACACTTGAGATATTGACTTTTGACGATAAACTCGGAGAGTCAACATATCAACATACAGCAGCCCATATAATGGCTCAGGCAGTAAAAAGACTTTATCCGGGCGCAAAAATGGCAATAGGTCCATCTATTGACAGCGGTTTTTATTATGATTTTGATTTAGATACTACTTTTACAGTAGAGGATTTGGCAAAGATAGAAAAAGAAATGAAGAAAATCATAAAAGAAAATTTGCCGTTGGAATGTTTTGTTCTGCCTGTCAAACAAGCAATAGAGCTAATGCAAGAACAAGAACAGCCATATAAAATAGAACTTATAAAAGAACATTCAGAAAAAGGCGAAGATATCTCGTTTTATTCTCAGGGCGAATATACCGACTTATGTGCAGGACCACATTTAAGAACAACAGGGGCTGTTAAAGCATATAAGCTTTTAAGCTGTACAGGAGCCTATTGGAGAGGTGATTCAAAGGGAAAAATGCTGCAAAGAATATATGGAGTCGCATTCCCGAAAGCATCAATGCTAAGTGAACATTTGCAAAAGCTTGAAGAAGCTAAAAAAAGAGATCACAATAAAATAGGAAGAGAACTTGAGTTTTTTACAACAGTAGATTACATTGGCCAGGGACTTCCGATAATGCTTCCGAAGGGCACAAAGGTTTTACAGATTTTACAGCGTTTTGTAGAAGATGAAGAAGAAAAACGAGGCTATATGCTGACAAAAACACCGCTTATTGCAAAGAGTGACTTGTATAAAATTTCAGAGCACTGGTATCATTACAGAGATAATATGTTTATAATAGGAGACTCAGAAAAGGAAGAAGAAGCATTTGCATTAAGACCAATGACCTGTCCATTCCAGTTTCAAACATATCTTGTCAAGGGAAGAAGCTACAGAGATTTACCAATGAGATTAAATGAAACATCTACACTTTTCAGAAAAGAAGCAAGTGGTGAAATGCACGGACTGATTCGTTTAAGACAGTTTACTATTTCAGAAGGTCATATTGCGTGTATGCCCTCACAGCTTGAGGAGGAATTTGCAGGCTGTGTAAATCTTGCCAAGTATTTTCTTGATATACTCGGTCTTTCAGAAGATGTAACCTATCGTTTTTCAAAATGGGACGAAAATGATAAGGAGAAATATATAGGCGATAAGGATCAGTGGGAAGCAGTACAGTCTGAGATGAGAAACATCCTTGATAATATAGGCATAAAGTATGAAGAAGCAGATGGTGAAGCTGCATTTTACGGACCTAAGCTTGATATACAAATAAAAAATGTCTACGGTAAGGAGGATACACTTGTTACTGTTCAGGTTGATTTCCAATTAGCTGAGCGATTTGGAATGATGTATACAGATAAAGATGGAAAGAAAAAATATCCGTATGTAATACACAGAACATCAATAGGCTGCTATGAAAGAACTTTAGCACTTTTATTGGAAAAATATGCAGGAGCATTACCGGTATGGCTAAGTCCGGAACAAGTCAGAATTTTGCCGATAAGTGAAAAATATAAAGATTACGCAGAAGATGTAGAAAAACAACTCAAGGCACTCGGAATAAGAGTTACATTAGACGATAGAAATGAAAAGACCGGCTATAAGATAAGGGAAGCTCAGAAAGAAAAGATTCCGTTTATGTTGATAGTAGGCGAACAGGAACAAAATGAGAATAATTTATCTGTAAGGATAAGAGGCAAAGGTGATATTGGAAAGCTTTCAAGACTTGAATTTATAGATATGATTTCAAAAAATATTGCAGAGAAGTCAAAGGAAGTATAACAATGGTTTTAGTAAATTCAGAAATTATCACCAAAACGGTTAAAAGGTTATTTATAGAAAGTGCTTTTTATATCCCGGAAGATATTTTGAATGCATTAAAAGATGCCAAAGAAAAAGAAACAGAAGAGCTGCCAAAATCAGTTCTTGATAATCTGATCTTAAATCATAAAATAGCAAGAGAAGAACATATACCGATATGTCAGGATACGGGAATGGCAGTAGTTTTTATAGAACTTGGTAAAGATGTCACTATAAAAGGGCAGAATATTTATGATGCGGTAAATCAGGGAGTAAGTCAGGCATATAAGGAAGGGTATCTTAGAAAGTCAGTGGTATCTGACCCGCTTTTTGATAGAAAAAACACTTCAGATAACACACCGGCTGTTATATACACAGATATTGTAGATGGAGAAAAAATAAAAATCACTGTCGGAGCAAAGGGCTTCGGCAGTGAGAATATGTCAGCTATTAAAATGATGAATCCGACTCAAACTGTTCAGGAAGTAGAAGATTTTATAGTAAGTGTCGTAGAAAACGCAGGTTCAAAGCCCTGTCCGCCGGTAATAGTAGGAGTGGGAATAGGGGGGACATTTGATAAAGCGGCAGTTTTATCGAAAAAAGCGTTATTGCGGCCTATAGATGAAGAAAATGAAGATAAAAGATATGCTGAGATGGAAAAGAGACTACTCAAAAGAATAAACAGTCTTAAAATAGGTCCGGCCGGAATAGGTGGGAATACTACAGCCTTAGCAGTAAACATAAACACTTATCCTACACATATAGCAGGTCTTCCTGTTGCTGTGAACATTTGTTGTCATGCGGCAAGAGGTAAGCAGGCAATTATATGAGGAGGTGAATTATGGAAGTAAAAAAGGTTGATTTACCACTTGATGATGAAAAAATAAAAGACCTGAAAGCAGGAGATAATGTTCTGCTTTCAGGAGTTATTCTTACAGCACGGGATGCAGCTCATAAAAGATTATATGAGCTTATGATAAATAATAAAGAGCTGCCGGTTGATATAAAGAATCAAGTAATATATTATGTAGGACCTTCAGATACACCTCCGGGCAAAGTAATAGGAAGCGCAGGCCCGACTTCAAGTTACAGAATGGATAAATATACACCCAAGTTTTTAAAATCAGGCTTGAAAGGTATGATAGGCAAAGGCGACCGGAGCAAAGAAGTAAAGCAATCAATAATTTCAAATGGCGCTGTTTACTTTATGGCTATAGGTGGAGCCGGAGCATTACTTGCAAAGAGTATAATAAAGCAGGAAATAGTATGTTATGAAGATTTGCAAACAGAGGCAGTAAGAAAATATGTAGTTAAAGATTTCCCTGTTGTTGTAGCTATAGATTGTTATGGTAATAACATCTATGAGATAGAGGAGAATGAACTATGAGAAACCGGCTTATAAGGGAAACAACAAATTACACTATGATGTTTATTGTTAGCGTCATTCTCACAGGGTTATATTTAGTGACTTTTTCTTTTTTTCAGCCTGCAGTTATTCCATATTTAACAGCAGCATCAGCATATGATTCCATAATCAAATCCATAAAT
>JAUMXZ010000061.1 GCA_030528905.1 Clostridia bacterium
TCGTTTTAATTTTATTCTTTTTCTTTTAAAATGACTTAACAGCCTATATTATACATTTTATTGTAACGGAGGTTTATAATGTCTAAATTTCTTTTTACTTCTGAATCTGTTACGGAAGGACATCCTGATAAAGTCTGCGATAAAATTTCAGATGCTATTCTTGATTATATAATTTCTAATGATAAAAATGCTCGTGTTGCCTGCGAAACCACTGTAACTACGGGACTTATACATATAATGGGTGAGATTACCACCTGCTGTAAATTCGATGCAGATAAAATTGCTCGTGAAACAGTCAAAAAAATAGGATATGATGATCCCTCTTGCGGCTTTGACTACAAAAGCTGCGCTGTTATTTCTACAATTCATTCCCAATCACCTGATATTGCTATGGGTGTTGATAAACAGTCTGAGCTCTCTTCCCAAAACACTTCGGAATACGACTTGACGGGTGCCGGAGATCAGGGTATGATGTTTGGCTTTGCCTGCAACGAAACCCCTGAGCTTATGCCTTTGCCGATTCTGTTAGCTCACAAACTCGTTTTCAAACTTACCAAGCTTAGAAAAGATAATGTCCTTGAATATCTGAAACCTGATGGTAAATCTCAGATAACTATTGAATATGATAATGATATCCCTGTAAGAATTGATACTGTCGTCATTTCCACTCAACACAGCGAAGATGTTTCTTTAGATCAAATAAAAGCTGACATAACAAAATATGTTATAAACGACGTTCTTCCCGATGAGCTTATGGATGAAAAAACAAAAATCTTTATCAATCCTACGGGCAGATTTGTTGTCGGCGGTCCTACCGGTGACAGCGGTCTTACCGGTCGAAAAATCATTGTCGATACTTATGGCGGCTATGCTCCTCACGGCGGCGGCGCTTTTTCCGGTAAGGATCCTACTAAAGTCGATAGAAGCGGCGCTTATATGGCAAGATATATTGCTAAAAATATTGTAGCTGCAAAATTAGCACGAAAATGTGAAGTGCAAATAGCTTACGCAATAGGTGTTGCTAAACCTGTTTCTGTGTTGGTAAAAACCTTTGGCACCTCTGACTTTTCAGACGAACTTTTAGCTGCGGCTGTAAAACAAGTGTTCGATCTCAGACCGGCTAAAATTATAGAGGATCTCGATCTTAAAAATCCTATCTACGAAAACCTTGCTGCCTACGGTCATATTGGCCGCGAAGATTTAGCTGTTAAATGGGAAGATACCGATAAAACAGCAGACCTTATAAATGCTGTTGAAAACCTATCTGTAAACGCCTAATAATTATTTGTTTTGGAGGGATATTTTGAGAGTCATTACCGGTAAATATCGTAACTTGCGCTTGTCTACTCCTGCTAACAACAGAGTCAGACCTACAAGCGATAAAGTCAAAGAAGCTATTTTCAGTTCTATCCAGTTTAATTTGCCTAACGCTTATTTTCTTGATCTGTTCTCAGGTACCGGTCAAATGGGTATTGAAGCTTTAAGCCGTGGCGCTAAAAAATCTGTGTTTGTTGATAAAAACCTTAGCTTAGTCCGAGAAAATCTTTCAAAAATAAAAGATATAAATCATAACTCGGATTACTCTCTTTTAGAGTGCGATGTCTTAAACAGTATTAAGCTTTGCAAAAATCAGGATTTGCTCTTTGATATTGTTTTTATGGACCCGCCTTATAATTCTTCTGATATATCCGATATATTAAAAGAATTATCCCAAATACTTGCACCAGATGCTGTTGTGGTTTGTGAACATTCTTCGACTATATCTTTACCTGAGTGCGTATCTTGTCTGTCTTTAAAGCAAACCAGAAAATATTCTTCTACAACCGTAACCACATATTTAAAAAATTCTATCTGATTATCCTGTTCATCATTACACATAGGAAAGGAGTGCTTATGGTTAAAGCAATATGTCCCGGAAGCTTCGATCCGGTTACTTTTGGACACATAGATATAATTACTCGCGCAAGTAAAATGTTTGATGTTGTCTTAGTCGCCGTTATGGTAAATCCTGAAAAAAAACCTTCGTTTACCCTTGAGGAGCGTATAGACTTTTTAAAGCGTACAATTCCTGATCGCTCAAATATACAAGTTGTTTCCTTTAACGGCCTATTAGCTGATTTTGCAAAGGAAACAAATTCTGATATAATAGTTAAAGGATTAAGAGCTGTATCGGATTTTGAATATGAATTTCAAATGGCTCTTGCTAACAGAAAACTCAATACCGATGTCGAAACTGTTTTTCTCCCTACAAAAGCTGATAATATGTTCCTAAGCTCGAGTATGGTAAAACAAATAGCTAAATTTGGCGGCGATATATCTCAATTCGTCCCAAGTGAAATTTTATATGATATTACAAAAAGATTTTATAAAGGAGAGGTATAAATGAACATTTATGATTATCTTGATAATTTAGAGGAGATTGTCGATAGTGCGTGGACTATGCCTTTTAACGGAAAGGCTTTTATTGAGGTCGAGGCTATCAGAGAGGCTATAGACAATATACGCTCAAGTTTACCTAACGAATTATCTCAGGCTAAAATTATCGTCAGAGACCGAAAAAAGATTTTAGATGAAACTAAGAGTAAGGCTGAAGCTATTATTCATCAGGCTAAAAACAAAGCAAATCTTATGATCTCCAAGGAAGAAATTACAAAGGCTTCTCAAAAAAAAGCTGCTAATTTATTAGCAACTAATGAAGCTCAGGTCAAACAAATAAAAAAAGCTGCTAATGATTATGTGGATGAAATATTAAAACAAACTGAAGCAGAATTACTTAAAAACTTAAACGATTTCAGACAAATAAGAAAAAATATCCATTCAACAAAAAAATAATTCGGAGGATTACTTTATAATGAAAGCAACTGTTTTAGGTTGTGGTCGCTGGGGTAGCTTTGTTGCCTGGTACCTCGATTTGATAAAGTTTGATGTCACTATTTGGGGCCGCGATGGTTCTGCAAATTTAAACAGCTTAATAAAAACTCGAAAAAACAACTTCCTCACTCTTAATGATAACATCAATATCTCTTCAGATTTAGACAGTGTCGTATCAGATTGCGATATAATCTTTATCTCTATTGCCTCTCAATCTTTACGATCTTTAGTGAAAACTCTTAAACAACTCCCTATCAACAGTAATATCCCCATTGTCTTATGTATGAAAGGCATTGAAACAAAAACCGGAAAACGCTTATCCCAAATTGTTTCGGAATTTTTAGATAATCCTGTTGCAATCTGGGTGGGTCCCGGCCACGTTCAGGACTTTGTAAACGGAGTCCCTAATTGTATGGTTATCGACTCTGAAAATGAAGAACTCAAATATAATTTGGTAAATCAGCTGTCAAGTAATCTTATCCGATTTTATATCGGCAGGGATCTTTTGGGCAACGAAATAGGTGCCGCTGCTAAAAATGTTATCGGTATTGCTTCTGGTATGCTCGATGCACTTGGATATGAAAGTCTTAAAGGCGCCTTGATGTCAAGAGGTACAAGAGAAGTTGCAAGACTAATAGATGCTATGGGTGGACAGGCGATATCTGTTTATGGTCTTAGTCATCTTGGTGACTATCAGGCGACTTTGTTCTCAAAACACAGCAACAACAGATTATTCGGGGAAACCTATGTTAATAAAACTGTCTGTGATAAATTGGCAGAAGGCTTTTATACTGCTGAAGCTTTGGTTTTTCTATCAAAAAAATATAATATTGAACTTCCCATATCCTGTGCTGTATACGACATAATCACAAAATCTTTAGACCCTAAAGAGGTTCTCTCTACGCTCTTTATGCGCAGTATTAAAATGGAATTCTAACTTTTTCTTACTTTTGTTACAAATTTTACCTCTCCCATTAACATTTTGTAATTTGTTTGTAACCTCGAATTTCTATATTTTCAACAAAATATTTTTAACACTTTTACATTTTTCACCTTTGAAGCCCCTTTTTCGCGTTTGAAATCGGGGTTTTTTCTTTTGTTTTTGTGTAATTTTCACAAAATTATCGCTTTTAGACGATTTGACATTTTCTAAAAATTCTTTATAATTATATTTGTTACAAGTTTTTAATAATTTTAGACTTTTTAGGAGGTACAATACAATGACTGATAAACTTTCTCTTTTTGACAGAATACACTCAAAAAGAAGATTTAAAAGGGTCATAATCCTCAGTATGATGTTTCTTATTTTCTTAAGCGGCGTTATCTCAGTTAACGCTATGGGGCGTGACTGTATAATCATAGATTCCGATTCCACTACTATTGTCAAAATGATTAACCCTGATTTGGAAAGCATACTTAATAAAGCTGATATCCAGCTTGGTCCTAATGATGTGGCTATCTTTAATGATAAAGAGGCAACGGTAACTATCAAAAGAGGTTTCAATGTTACTGTTAATTGCGACAACCATTCTTCTACTGCTATTTTCCACGACGGTAATGTCGGTTATGCTCTGAGTGAAATGGGTGTAACACTTGGTCAATATGATAAAACTTCTCCTGATATCAATACTGCTTTATCACCTGATTTGACTATAACCGTTAATAGATATTGCCAAATAGCCATAAAAGATTCTTCTACAGTGAAAACTCATATCGTTCCTGTCGGAACTGTAAAGGACTGTTTGCAATACCTTAACATCACACTTGGCGCTGATGATACTATGAACCTTAAAGAAACTGACATAGTTGCTGAAGGTACTACTATCGAAATAAACAGAATAGGTTATCACGAAAGCGTTGTTAAAGAGAAAATTCCCTACAGCACTATAAAAATGGAATCTGATGACTTACCTCTTGGCACTTCTCAAGTCGATACTCAAGGTGTAGACGGTGAGCAAGTTATTACTACTCTTGAAACTTATGTCAACGGAACTCTTACTGATACACAGGTAATAAGCAAAGTGGTAACAATTCAGCCTGTTAATGAAATAATACTTGTCGGGACTAAAGAAACTGCTGCAAAGAAAAATACAAGCTCTGCTTCTCAAAGCAGCACTCAAAGCAACAACTCAAATTCTTCTGCTAATGTTTATGGTAATGTTCTTATTGATCATAACGGCAATGAAGTATCGTATCAATCTATGCTTACAGGCTCTGCTACTGCATACACTTCAGAACCCGGTGCCATAACTTCTACCGGTCGTGTTGCACAGTTTGGTTATGTTGCTGTTAATCCGTCTATAATACCTTATGGTTCTAAGCTTTACATTTGTTCTCCTGATGGCTCTTTTGTCTACGGCTACGCTATAGCTGCTGATACAGGCGGTGCATTGATGGATGGTTCTGCGTTAGTCGACTGCTATTATCCTTCTATGCAAGAGTGTGTTAACTTCGGCAGAAGACAAATGTGCATATACATACTTGGATAATTTATAATTTAGTTTATACCATCGTTAGTGGTTTGTAACATAAAAAAATAAAAAAGTCTCTCTAAATATTTAGAGAGGCTTTTTTGTTGTTTATCTATTGTTTTTTGTCATAACCTATTTTTATTACCTCACACTCATCTATTGCCTGGTCAATAAGTTCTGACCAATCTACTTCTTCCTGAGCGCGTTTTACGTATTTTAATACCGGTTTAAGCTTCGGGTGTTTTGGTGTGAACACTGTGCAGCAATCCTCATACGGCTGTATTGATAATTCAAATGTATCAATTTGTCTTGATATGCTCACTATCTCCTCTTTATCCATTCCGATTAGGGGTCTGAATACCGGCATAGAAACTGCCTGGTCTGTACAGACCATAGCATCTATTGTCTGACTTGCGACCTGCCCTAAACTTTCACCGGTTATCAAGGCCTTTGATTCTGTTTTTATCGCTATTTTTTCTGCAATAGTCATCATCAGTCTTCTCATAATAATCGTGAATAATTCCTCCGGACAACATTCCTGTATTTTTTCCTGGATTCTTGTAAACTCAACGCAATACATTTTCATAGCACCTGTATATGGAGCTATTTTTTCAAGCAAATCAACTACTTTTTTTAATGCTCTTTGACTTGTATATGGCGGGCTGGCAAAGTGTACTGCATTTAATTTAACGCCTCTTTTTGCCATCATCCACGCAGCTACCGGACTATCTATTCCCCCGGAAATAAGTATTGTAGACTTGCCGCCTGTGCCTACCGGTAAGCCTCCGGCTCCTTTTATTTTAGAACCTCTTATATATGCCCCAAAATCTCTTATTTCTACTGTTACTACTACATCAGGATTATGCACATCTACTGCCAGATTTTTGAAATTTTCCAATATATTTGCCCCGCATACTGCACATATCTCAGGAGATTTCATCATAAATGATTTGTCTGATCGCTTAGCTTCCACCTTAAATGTTTTACAGCCGGACAGTTCTTCTTTTAAATACTCCACAGTCTTTTGGTTTATATCATCTATATCTTTTTTTGCTTCTATAGCTTTTGCAAAAGCTGATATTCCAAACACTTTTTTCAAGGCTTCCACCGCTTTTTCAATATCCGCATCTTCATCTTTAGGTACGATATACATTGTTGACTGGGCATATTTTATTTTAAAGTCGCCTATTTTTTTTAATTTTCTTTTTATATTCTTCTTTAATACATCCTCAAACATTCTGCGGTTTAAGCCTTTCAGGGCTATCTCGCCTATTTTTATGAGTATTATCTCGTTATTCTTCATTTTTCCCTCCTACTTTTTTCTGAACCTTCTTGCTACTGCTAACCTGTTAAGAGCTTGTTTTAAGTTTTCAATCAATATATCTATATCTTCATAGTCATTGTAGTAAGCAAAACTAATTCTTATTGCACTGTCTATCAGCTCAGGTGACAAATTGATTGCTTTTAAAACATGGCTTTGCTTTCCTTTTGAACACGCTGAACCTGCTGATATATAAATATTTCTTGATGAAAGAAAATTAAGCAGTGTTTCACTTTTTATGTTCCCTACAGAACAATTTATTATATAATCCGAAGAATCATCAGACGAGTTTATAACTATATTATCTATCGACAAGAGCTGTTCTACTGCATACTTTTTCAGATTCCTTACATATTCTGATTTTTTATCTATATCTGAATTTTTAACAGCTTTTGAAAACGCTGAAATTAAAAAGACCGGTTCTGTTCCGGGTGTCAGCCCCAAACCTTGTCCTCCGCCAAAAACTATAGGCTCAATTCTCACCTTTTCTTTTACATATAAAAGTCCTACTCCGCTTGGTCCATACACCTTATGTGAGGATGCGCTCATTAAATCTACATCGAGGTTTTTCACATCTATCTTTATTTTTCCAAAAGCACTTACTGCATCCGTATGAAATATTGCGTTAGGAGCTTTTCTTCTTATCAATGATGCTATCTCTTTTATCGGTTGTATAGCTCCTATTTCATTGTTAATATACATTATGCTTACTAATATTGTCTGATTGTTTAATTCCTCTGAAAGATGCGGTAATGATATTTTTCCTGATTTATCTACCGGTAGATAAACTATCTCGAAGCCCTCTTTTTCAAGAGCTTTCATTACATTCAAAACAGATGCGTGTTCTATTTTTGCCGTTATAATTTTATTTCCCCGTCTTCTAAGAGCTTTTACTGCCCCCATAATAGCCATATTGTTGCTGTAAGTACCTCCGGGTGAAAAATAGATCTCTTTTGGTTTAGCATTTATAAATGTTGCTATTATCTCTTTTGCCTGTTCTATCTTTTCCTGTGATAACAGACCTTTTTCATAAACAGCAGATGGATTTGCATTTAACTTTGAAATTTCTTCTATTATATCTTTTTGCGCATTTTTACATATTTTTGTAGTTGCCGCATTATCAAGATAAACTTCTTTATTCATAATCAAATTTTCCTTATTACACATTTCCGCAAGCAAATGACATAAGCCAAATGCTTGCGGAAGTTTTCACATAGTATTATTTTAAATTTTTGATAAAGCTTCCTCATCGCCTACCAAAATAACATCCGGGTGCAGCTGTAATGCAGAGGCCGGTACTTTCGGAGTTATCGGGCCAAAAAATGCCTGCTTTACTATATCCGCTTTATCAGCTCCGTTTACTACCACTAAAATCTTCTTAGAACTCATTATAGTTCCTATTCCCATTGTATAGGCCTGTTTTGGAACATCATCTATACTCTTAAAGAATCTTTTATTTGCCTCTATTGTACTTTGTGTCAAATCCACACAATGAGTAAATTTATCAAATTCATCATTCGGTTCATTAAATCCAATGTGACCGTTATGACCTAAGCCTAAGAGCTGTAAATCGACTCCGTTCATAGAGCGTATTACATCTTCATAACGCTTACATTCTTCTTCTGCATCTTCCTTTGTTCCATCCGGAAGATGAAAATTCTCTGGGTCGATATTGATATTTTTAAAAAGGTTATTGTACATAAAATAATAATAGCTTTGATCGTTTTCCTTATCCAAGCCCTTATATTCATCCAAATTTACAGTTTTTACTTCTGAAAAATCCAGCTTTCCCTTTTTGCATCTTTTACTCAGAATTTTATAAAGGCCAATAGGAGTTGAGCCTGTTGCAAGACCTAAAACACTGTCAGGCTTTAATGTTACCTGTGCTGAAATAATATTTGCTGCTTTTTTGCTC
>JAUMXZ010000062.1:0-7465 GCA_030528905.1 Clostridia bacterium
AATCAGAGGATTTTTATCTTTGTAGTCCACATTTATATTTTCTGCTATTTCCTTGACTTTAGTCTGTATTTCTTCCTCTGTAAAAATAATTTCGGTAACATCCTTGTGCATTTTTAACTTCCTCTCACTGTATCAAAATGATATTCTTTGTTTTATTATCTACTTTTACATAATCTGAGACACCAAAATTTTCAATCCACGCTATTTTATTATCTGATTCTAAAATAAGCAGATCTGATTTTTCAAATTCACTTAAACTGCTTTCATTTAGCAGTTTTTTTAATTTTTTTGTAATACTGTTGCCATAGCTTTTAAATTTATCTCCCGGTATTCTTTTTCTGAAAAAAGAACCGGTGCACAATTTATCATAATCAATAAAATCTTTAGCTGAATATCTTTTCTCTTTAAGAAGATTATTATAATCTTGTATATTTAAAATTGTTATAGTAAATTTACGATTAGCCTGAGTATATATATCTCCTGTAGTGAGTGGCTGCTTCCACTCTTTGCTGTAATTTTTGTTTTTCTTACATTCTTTTATTTGCAGTATATTATTTTTTATATAAACTATTCTGTTTCCCTTTATATTAACCGCATTACACTCACGGTTTATAAGCTTCTTTATAAGCTCTATGTGTTTTTTTTCACAGTTGCTGCCTGCAAACAAGTTGATAACTCTTGACAAAACACTTTTATTTACATTTTCAAGAAAGTCTAAATTAAGCCCATTGTCTGTTTTTGCCTTATTGAAAATTTCTATAGCCTGATTAGCTATAAACTCATTATCGTCATAAGCATTTTCCATCAAACGAAGTGCCGTATTTTCAAAATTAGGATTTATTTTTTTTATTTCAGAAATTATTTCAAGACGAATTTTATTTCTTGTATAATCAGTTTGCAGGTTTGTGCTGTCCAGAATAAAACCCACCTGATTAGCCTTACAGAATTTTTCTGTTTCCTCTCTTGAAAGATTGATTATCGGCCTGATAATTATTCCGCGTTTTGGCGCTATGGATTTAAGTCCGTTAAGCCCACAGCCTCTTATTATGTTAAACATCATCGTTTCCACTTTATCCGAAAGAGTATGACCTGTTGCTATTTTGGCATTATATTTTTCTGCAAGCGAAAAGAAGAATTTATATCTTTCATTTCTCCCACATTCTTCAACCCCTATAGACTGTTCTTTTGCAATCTGCGGTATATCCTTATGACAGACTTCACATTTAATGTTATTCTCTTTGCAATAAGACCTCACAAAATTTTCATCTCTTAAAGCCTCTTTGCCTCTTATACCGTGATTAAGATGTGCTGCGATAATTGTAAGATTATAATCTTTTAAAAGGTTTGCTATCGCATATAATAATGCCATTGAATCTGCTCCGCCGGAAACTGCGGCTATGATAGTGTCGTTTGGTTCTATCATAGAAAAATCTTTTACTGTCTGTATAAATTTTTCATTTATTACTGTAATATCATTCATCTGTATGCACCTCTGATGCAGTAAAGCGCATAAATTCGCCCTGCCAGTGCAAATGTACTGTTTTGACTTCTCCGTGTCTGTTCTTAGCTACTATACATTCTCCTGCATTTTTATCGTTATTTGCTAATTCCTCTTCACTTTTATTATCTTCAGAATCCGAATAATAATCAGGTCTGTAGAGAAACAAAACTATATCTGCATCCTGCTCGATTGAACCTGAATCTCTCAGGTCTGATAAAAGCGGTCTGTGCTGAGTTCTTTGTTCACTTGCTCTTGAAAGCTGTGAAAGAACTATAACCGGCACATTTAATTCTTTAGCCATTATTTTCAGGCTTCTGGTTATCTCAGAAACCTCCTGGACTCTGTTGTTTGTTCTGACAGACCCTGACATAAGCTGCAAATAGTCTATTATAACCAAATCAACATTTCTTAATCTTCTGAGTTTTGCCTTCATCTGAGGCACGGTTATACTCGAAGTATCATCAAGAAACATATTTGACTTTGAGAGCATATCGCCGGCTTCAACAATTCTGACCCATTCGTCTGAGGAGAGCTTGCCGGTTCTGAGCTTTGTTCCGCTTACCTGAGCAAGGGCTGATAACATTCTTGAAGCTAATTGTTCTTTGGTCATCTCCAACGAGAAGAACGCTGTCTTCTTTTTACTTTTTACTGCTGCGTGAGTAGCTATATTAAGAGCAAAGCTTGTTTTACCCATACCGGGACGGGCCGCAAGTAAGATTAGGTCTGACTTGTTAAGTCCCATTATCGTTGAATCAAGCGCCTTTATTCCGGTTGATATTCCGGAATAAACATCACTTCCCGGCGCATTCAGTTCATCAAGTCTGTCAAAGGTTTCAACAAGTGCCTCATTTATATGAACAAGCCCATCGACATCTTTACCTTGTCTTATGTTAAATATTTTCTGTTCAGCGGAATTTAATAGCATTTCAGCTGAATCTGCGCTGTTTGAAACTTCGTCTAATATATCTTTTGCTGCAATAATCAAGCGTCGCAGGTCATATTTTTCCTTTACTATATCAGCATAGGCTTCAACATTAGATATCGCAGGCACACTGTTAAGGACATCAAGAATATAGCTCTTACCGTCATTAGCTTCAAATTCTTTATCTTTTTCAAGCTGTGCAACTACTGTAACTGCATCAACAGTGATTCCCAACGAGAACATTTTTATCATCGTCGAGTATATTTTCTTATTGATTCCCACATAGAAGTAATCGCTTTGCGGTACAAGTTCTATAATTTTCTCAAAGCAATCGGGTTTAAAGAGCACTGCGCCTATCAATGCCTGTTCTGCTTCCTGGCTGTAGGGCAGATTAAACCCATAATAACTTAGATCAGATGTAACCTGCTGCATTTAACATTTTTCTCCTCACTGTTATATCTCAGACACATAAGATACTGTATCTGTATTCATTGATTTTATATCTGTTAATTTTCACTTTCTGCCACAGTTACATATACCTGTGCAGTTATTCCGGCATAAAGTCTTACTGTAGTTTTATATGTACCGAAAGCTTTTATCGGCGCATCTAATTTTATTTTCTTTTTATCTGTATCGACTTTAAATGTTTTATTTATTTCTTCTGATATTTCCTTTGCTGTTACAGTTCCGAAAAGTCGGCCTTTTTGGCCTGCCTTTGCATATATTTTGACTGTTTTATCATTTATAGTTTCAGCTATTTTAGTAGCTTTTGCTTTTTCCATTTCGATTTTATGCTGTTTTGAAATTTCTGCGTTTTTCATTTCGGTTAATGCCTGTGCATCTGCAAATTTTGCTAATTTTTTAGGCAACAGAAAATTCTTTGCATAGCCGTCTGACACATTAACCAGTTCGCCTTTTTTTCCTTTACCTTTTACATCTTCCAATAAAATGACTTTCATCAGTTTTTACCTCTACCTTCCTGTTGCAATCTTTTTTGTATTTTAACTTCCTCACAAATTTCCTCATATATAAGTTTCAATATTCTCTTTTTCACCATTTTTACTGAAGTTCCCTTTATCTGTGCGCCTGCCATACTTTGATGTCCGCCGCCGCCAAGACGTTCGACTAAGACCTGGACATTGACATCGCCCAAAGATCGTGCTGACACATTAACACTTTTAGGGGTTTTATATATTACAAACGAAGCTTTCACTCCGTTTATATTCAGTAGTTCATCTGCAGCCTGAGCTGCTGAGACATTGATATTGTTTTTTATTTCCTCCGTACAAGATACTGCATAGCCATCGTATATCTGAGCCATTGAAACAAGCTCATATTTAGAGCGGTAGGTTTCGATATCGTCAGCAAACAATCTTTTAACAGAAATCATATCAACACCTATCTCTTTTAAGTAGGCTGCTGCTTCAAAGGTTCTGACGCCCGTTTTAAACACAAAGTTTTTAGTATCCAGCATTATACCTGCAAGCATAGCCTGGGCTTCAAGACCTTTTATCGGGTTATCGCCCATATATCTGCAAAGGTCTGTTACCATTTCACAAGCTGATGAAGCATAGGAATCGTGATACAATACCGCTGCATTTTTAATGCCGTTGGTTCCCATTCTGTGATGATCTATGACAACTATATTATTAGCCTTGCTGCACAGTTCGTTGCTTTCTGTAAATCCGGCCGCATAGGTATCAACTATTATCAGAAGGCTGTCAGAAGTTATCCTTTGCAATGCTTTTTCCACTGAGAGAAATGCCTTTTTAGCACCGTTATCTTTTGCATATTCAATAAGTTTTTTAGCACTGCTTTCCTCTTCATTTGCAACTATGAACGCCGGTGTTTTGAAGACATTTGATATCATTCCCCAAAGTCCTATACAAGCACCCATACTGTCCAAATCAGAAAACTTATGCCCCATTATGAAGACTTTATCGCACTTGTTTATATTCTCAGTTATCATAGATGCGACGATTCTTATTTTTATTCTGTCTTTTCTTTCTATACCGTTTGATACGCCGCCGAAGAACATAAACTTATCTTTATCTTTTATAACCGCCTGATCTCCGCCTCTTCCAAGCGCCATATCAAGAGCTTTTCTGGCCCAGAGTTCGCACTCGTTGAAGTTTTTAGACTTGTGTCCTACTCCGATTGAGATTGTTGTATATCTGTTTTTTGCAAAATGAATTTCTCTTATTTTATCTAAAATATTAAATTTGTTCTCGATACATTTTTCCAGGTTTTTTTCTTTCATTACCACTATATACCGCTCATTACTCAATTTCCTCATAAATGCGTTTAAATCCGCGGTCCATTGTGTCAGAGTTTTTTCAACCTGTGCTAAAATTTGTATATATATTCCGCTGTCGACATCATTCTCCTGGAGTTCTTCTCCGTTATCGAAATTTATCATCAGCACGCAGGGTTGATTTTCATTATTCTCTTTAATCAAGTTCCTGTAGGGTGTATTATCCATAAATATAAGCACTACACCTGAATCGAATTCAGAGCATATTACATTATAATTTTTATCATTTATATCTACATTTACCGACTTGTTTTTCTTCAGCTGTCTTACAGTTTTTCCGCTTATATATTTATAAACTTTTTCTCCTATAAACTTGTTTTTAGAATCGATCTCATCAAAAAACCTGCTATTTGACCACATTATTACATCTTTATCATCAACTATAAGCACAGGAAGCACAAAGCTGTTAAGCATTTTTTTGTTTTTTATTCCGAAGGCATCATTAACAGACTTTATCAAATCATTGATATACAGCCTTGTCTTTATCATATAAACATACAAAATTATCAGTGTTACTGCAAGAACTGCAGCAGTTGCCCAGAATAAAATTATGTTATTTTCTCTATTGATAAAAGCGTTCAGGAACAAGATTATTGCGAGTATTGAGAATACTGCAGCAGTAGAATATATACTTTTTTTCATAAACCTTTTTCACCTCTTTAGCAAGAGAGATATTTTATATATCCATTATAATCGGTAATATCATAGGATTTCTTCTTGTTTTCTCGAAGAAAAATTTAGAAAGATTATCTTTTATTTTACTTTTTATTATTCCCCATTCGTGCACATTTTGAACACGGCAATCATCAAGTATACAAATCACTCGGTTTTTAGCACTTTCTATAAGCGGCTCAGATTCTCTGACATAGACAAAGCCTCTCGAAACGATATCCGGGCCTGATTCAACATTTCCTGTCTTCTTGTCAAGTGCTACTACAACTATAATAAGTCCATCCTGACCTAAGTGTCTTCTGTCTCTTAAAACTATACTTCCCACATCGCCTATTCCTATTCCGTCTACGAGCACCTGTCCTACCGGTACTGACGGAAGCTGATTCATATACACTTCATTTAATTCTATGACATTTCCGTTATCGCCTACAAAGACATTTTCATCATCCATACCTAAAGACTTAGCAAGCTCTGCGTGTTTTATCAGATGTTTATGCTCACCGTGTACCGGGATAAAATACTTAGGTTTGACAAGTGTGTGAATGATTTTCAATTCTTCCTGACAGGCGTGTCCTGAAACGTGAACTTCGTACATTGATTCATATATAACGGTACAGCCTCTTTTAAGGAGTCTGTCTATTATATCTCCAACGGCTTTTTCGTTACCCGGTATTGGTCTTGCTGAGAGAATGATAAAGTCGTTAATGCCAACGCAAATTTTATTATGTTCTCCGCTTGCCATTCTTGCAAGCGCAGACATCGGCTCACCCTGGCTTCCCGTTGTTATAAGAACAACATCTTCGTCAGCATATTCTGATAATCTGTCTATATCTATTACTGTATCTTTTTCAAATTTCACATAACCTAATTCTTTTGCAATCGCTATATAATTAAGCATTGATCTTCCTGAAAAAGCTACTTTTCTTCCATAGTTTTCAGCAATTCTTATTATCTGGCTTATTCTGTTCACATTTGAGGCAAAAGATGCGATTATGATTCGCTTTGAGCCCGCCTGATGAAACAGCTCCTCTATTGATCTTATGACCTTTTGTTCTGTAATGGTATAACCTGATTTTTCAGCATTTGTTGAGTCTGCTAAAAGCGCTAAGACGCCCCTTCTGCCGAGTTCAGCAAATCTTTGCAAATCGATCATATCTCCCTGCAGCGGAGTAAAGTCGACCTTAAAGTCGCCGGTATGCACTACTACTCCGGCCGGTGAATGTATAGCAATTCCCACAGCATCGGGTATAGAGTGGTTTACGTGGATAAATTCTATATTCATACAGCCGATATTTACCCGTCGACCTGCCGTGACAGAAATTATATTAGCTTGTTTTAAAAGTCCGTGTTCTTTGAGTTTGCTCTTTATTAAACCTCCTGCAAGAGGTGTTGCGTATATTGGCAGATTTATCCCCTGTTTTAAAAGATACGGTATCGCTCCGATATGATCCTCGTGACCGTGGGTTATGACTATTCCCTTTATTTTTTCCTTATTGCGTTCTATATATGTGAAATCAGGCAGCACTAAGTCTACGCCTAACATTTCTTCGTTCGGGAAGGTAATTCCGCAGTCGAGAATAAATATATCATCAAGGCACTCAAACAGTGTAAAGTTCTTGCCTATTTCGTTAAGCCCGCCCAGAAACATTATTTTTATTGACGGCTTATCTATGATTTTCCCATAACCCTTTGCTTTGACTATTGTCTTTTTTCTTTCTCTGTTATACTGATAGAGTTTGTTTGCTATAAAGAGATTTTTAGGGTTATTTACACTATTGGTGTTTTTTAATATCTTATCGCTGACGGTTTTCTTTCTTTTATCTTTTGGATCTGATAAAATCTTGTCTGACTTTATATTGAAGTTATCCATATTCCAATCTGACATAAACTTCTCAAATTGCTTGTTTCTTCCTGTTTTTGATCTGTTTGTAGAATTTCTCTTGTTATTTTTCCCCATAGTTCCCTCCTGTTCCAGTCGTAGTTACTGTTAGTTTAATTTCTATTTGGGTTTTATTGTTTTGTTAAATAAAATTAAGGATAATTTCCTTTGTTATCG
>JAUMXZ010000062.1:7475-8522 GCA_030528905.1 Clostridia bacterium
CTATAAAGGAAATTATCACTTGTATACACCTACAAAATTTAAGTTTTTGGTTTTTGCCTGAAAATTTATCTCCTCCAGATATAATTTATTCCCGAACACAATAATACACAACAAACGGTATCATATATTTGGCAATATGTCAAGTTTCATTATATAAAACCACTTAAAACTGATAGCAGTATATAATCACTTAACCGCTTAAAAGTTCGTTTTTGGTTTTGCTTTTTCAAAAAGCAGATTATTAACCGGCTGTGACATATATATTTCATTCTCAAAAACGTTTACTTTGTAGCTATTTTTAACTTTTTGATCATAGTTGTTTAGCAGTTCTTTAAAACCTATCGCTTTATCTCGCTCTTTTGGAAAATTCAATACGGTTTCTATGTTGTCGATAAAACCAAGTTCAAACTTCTCTGCTAAATTTACAAATTCTTCTTTTGTATAATATTTTATATGTCCGTCATCAAAAAGCTTCATATAATCGTCAATAAATCCCGATCCATCTTCTTTTGTCGGACTTGGGTCGGAAATAAGTAATTTACCTGATGGTTTTAAAACTCTTGAAATTTCAGCAAAGCAATTTTCTATTATCGGGAAGTGGTGTAAAACATATCTTGACACGATTATGTCAAATTCTCCGTTTTGAAACGGAAAATTCTTGCCGTCATAGCTTATGAACTCAAGGTTGTAAAGTCCCTGTTGTCTTGCTTTGAGTCTGTTTCGTTTGAGTGCATCTATTACGATATCAAGCCCGACTATATGGCATTGTTTATTATTCCGAGCAATCGCAAACGCAACATATCCATTTCCGGTCCCGAGGTCTAATATTTTCATCCCCGAGGTTATATTAAGCTTTTTAATCATCATATTAAGATGTTTATCATCGTGGGTCTGCTTGTCATAAAACTTTCGCTCAGTAAAGCGCTTTTCAAAAGAGTCTTTTGTCTTTTTTATGCTCTCGTCAACCGTATCCATAATACATTCCTCTTTTCGTGATAATATACACCCTGTATATCAAGCATTTTATTATACTCCGAATCCATATTA
>JAUMXZ010000011.1 GCA_030528905.1 Clostridia bacterium
GAATTGGACACTCTAATATCGGAAAAACAGTGTTTGAAATGTGGTCGTACAGTCAATGTAAAGCTTATAGATAAGAGTACCGGATTGTGTCCTGTTTGCGAACAGAAGCGTAGAAATGGTGAGTTGTAGACAGATATAAATATAAAAGCCATATTTGTTATATAAGAAAATGATAAAACCGAAATAATTACAAAAACTATGTTAATAAATGACAAAGCTTTAGAAAATGTCCGACAGTATAATAACTCAAATATAACCCCATATAGACATTCTCGTATGATGTAATATATAATTTACACAGGGCTTTACTATTTTTATTCCGCAGGTGATTTTATGAAAAAAAGAAATTATTTGATTATCCTTCTTGTTTTGCTGCTGACGCTCAGCGGATGCCAGGCAGCTTTGCAGAACACGACTCCGCTGCCTGAGATACAACCACGCAAGGTTATTATTGATACAGATACTGCCGGGGACGATGCAGCCGCTATTATTATGGCTGCGCTTTCACCTGAGATTGATATTCTGGGTGTAACCGTAGTTTCCGGAAATGTATCGCTGGAGCAAGGAGCCAAAAATGCGCTGATGTCGCTTGAGGTTGCCGAAAGAACGGATGTTCCTGTTTATTTGGGGGCCCAAGAATCTATGGCGGGCATAGAGTATGAACTTTTCAGTGTATACGGAAAAGACGGTATGGGCGATGCAGATTTGATCCATCCGACCTCAACGCCTGAGAGCATGGCGGCAGTGGACTTTATTCTGCAATCTGTTGCAGAAGCTCCGGGAGAAATTGATCTGATAACGCTGGGGCCTATGACCAATATCGCCAGGGCTATCCAGCAGGATCCGAATACTATGTCTCAGGTCAAAAACATTTGGGTTATGGGGGCATCCGGTTTCGGTCCGGGCAATGCATCTCCGGTAGCCGAGTTTAATGTTTTTAAGGACCCCGATGCGTTCAAGGTTTTGGTTGACAGCGGGCTCTCTGTGACACTGGTCGGGTTGGATGTAATCACAGAAACAGCACACATCTCACGGAGCGAACAGGAAGCCATGATGAAGGGAAATGAGCTGGAGCAGTTTATCGGTGCGGCGATCAATAAACTGATGGAATTCGAGCGTGATAAAAGAGGCGAAGATACTGTAGTTCTTCCTGATGCTCTTGCTATGGCTTGTATGCTTTGGGATGGTTATATTCAGAAGACAGTTTCCTGCCATGCAAGCGTTATAGTGGAGCCCGGTGAGACCTATGGGCAGGTGATCCTGTATCAGGAAGGCTTTACTTACGAGTCGCCTGTTACATTCGACAATTATAATATATCCGTTGTTACAGAAACCAACGACAATATGTTCAAACCTTGGTTTTTTGATACATTAAAAAACCAAGGGCAATGAACCGGATTCCGACTAAGCACAAATAAGGGGCGGAGCGATTAAATCGCTCCGCCCCTTATTCTTTATAAAAATGCACCCAAAATGCGTGGGTGTCATCAATCAACTGCAGGGGCAGCGATGTGCTGTCCCTGTCGTTGTGCAGTGGAGCTTAGAATAATATGATACGGCTGAACAGGCTGAAAAATTTTAATTTGTCGAATAGTAGGGGGCGCACTTCTATAACATCGTTCAGCGTAGTGCATATGGCAACGGTTTTGCAGCGCACCAAAGCTTGCAGATGAAGATCAAGATTCTACTGTGGTACCAAAATTGACCGTGCAATCTTGTTGGGGCGTGCCTGCCTCAAGCCCTGTGCATACAAAAATGGAGCGTATCTTTGCGATACGCTCCATTAACTGTTTTACGAAGTCCCGCCAAATCCGGCTGAATCTTTTTTTACACGATTTTTTCAAAATCAGAAGCTCCGTGTTTACAAATCGGACAGATAAAGTCCTCCGGCAGAGTATCAGATTTATGAACATAGCCGCATATCTTACATATATAACCCTTTTGGTCATTGGCCTGAGGCTTTGGCTTTACATTCTTGTGATAATAAGCATATGTCATAGATTCTATATCAGATACTATATCTGACTGTGTTATACTGCAAATAAACATAGTGTGAGAGTCTAAATCAATGGTGTTTTCGACTTTTAGGGACATAAAAGAGTTTATATAATGCGGCAATACGACAAGGCCGTTTTCAGAGCGAGCCGGAGCACAGCCCTCAAATTTATTTTTATCTTTACCGCTGCAAAAACCGAAAGCTTCGAAAACTTTAAAAGGAGTTTCCACAGTAAGACAGTTTACATTTAGTATGCCGTTTGTTTTTATGAGATCGTGTGAATAGTTCTGTTTGCTTACGGTTACTGCAACACGACAAGGTGTACTTGTAAGCTGCATAACAGTATTAACAATCAAAGCGTTATCTTTAGTTGAGTCGCTGCAAGTAACGACATAAAGGCCGTAGCCAAGATTAAAAAGGGCTTTGGAATTTATCATCTAAATCAACCTCCTATGATGCTTAGGGCAGACTATTCGTTTAAGCCGCAGCACTTTTTATATTTTTTACCGCTTCCACAGGGGCAGGGGTCATTTCTGCCGATTTTTTTAGCTTTTCTGACAGTTTTGTTGACATTATCAGTACCGTCAGAGCTTGTTTGAGTAGGTTTGGCAACCTGAACTCTTTGTGTAGCCTCTTCTTTTTTACGAAGCTGTACTGTGAGGACCATTTTAGCAGTATTTTCACGAATAGCAGCAATCATCTCATCGAACATATCAAAGCCTTCAAGACGATATTCAACAACAGGGTCTCTTTGAGCATATGCTCTTAAACGGATACCTTGTTTTAATTCTTCCATAGCGTCAATATGATCCATCCAGTGGCTGTCAACATTTCTAAGAAGGATAACTCTTTCGACTTCTCTTAGAGTTTCAGCAGTAAACTCTTCTTCTTTTTTGCTGTAGAGTTCAAGAGCTTTTTGGTTAAGATCAGCTATAATGGCATCGGTATCGAGGCCTTCAAGTTCAGCTTGAGTGTAGTTAAAGTCGTCATCCTGCAAGAGCCAGCCTCTGAAATAATCGCGAAGGCCGTCAATATTCCAATCTTCTCTGAGAGCCTCTTTGGGAAGATATCTGTTTACTATATCAGAGTTATTATCGGTTATCATCTTTGTAATTTGCTCTTTCAGATCTTTACCGTTAAGAACTTCATTTCTCTGAGAGTAGATGATTTCGCGTTGACGGTTCATAACATCATCATACTGCAGAACATTTTTACGAATAGCAAAGTTTCGGCCTTCGACCTTTCTTTGAGCGCTTTCTATGGTATTTGAAAGCAGTTTATGTTCAATAGGCTGATCATCAGGCACATTAAGTCTGCTCATTATAGCCTGCATTCTCTCGCCGCCGAACAGACGCAAGAGATCATCTTCAGCAGAAAGATAAAATCTGCTTGCACCGGGGTCGCCCTGTCTTCCTGAACGACCTCTTAACTGGTTGTCAATACGCCTTGATTCATGGCGTTCTGTACCCATAATAAAGAGTCCGCCGGCTTGTTTTACCTGTTCGGCCTCAGCTTTTATGTCATCTTTAAATTTATTATAAAGCTCAGCATAAACCTTTCTTGCTTTTAGGATATCCGGATCGGCTGTTTCGGAATGAGAATTGGCCTCATTGATCTGCTCATTGGTGTAGTTCATTTTCTTCATACGCTTTTTAGCCATATATTCAGCATTACCGCCGAGCATAATATCAGTACCTCTACCGGCCATATTGGTAGCTATGGTAATAGCACCTTTTTTACCGGCCTGAGCGATAATAAGAGCTTCTTTGTCGTGATGTTTAGCATTAAGGACTTCGTGTTTTATACCTCTGCGTTTTAACATCTTGCTTAGAAGTTCGGATTTTTCAATAGATACAGTACCTACCAGGACCGGCTGACCTTTTTCGTGACAGGCGATGATATCGTTTATAACATTTTCAAATTTACCTTGTTCGGTTCTGAAAATAGCGTCAGGCAAATCAATTCTTTGCATAGGTTTATTTGTAGGGATTTCAATGACATCGAGCTTATAGATCTCCTTAAATTCAGCTTCCTCTGTCATAGCAGTACCGGTCATACCGGAAAGACGGTTATATAGTCTGAAGTAATTTTGGAAGGTTATAGTTGCAAGTGTTTTTGATTCTCTTGCCACCTTGACTCCTTCCTTAGCCTCGATAGCCTGGTGCAGACCTTCGTTATAGCGTCTGCCGTACATTAAGCGGCCGGTAAATTCGTCTACAATGATGACCTCGCCGTCTTTTACAACATAGTCTATATCTTTTTTCATTACTCCGTGAGCTTTTATAGCCTGGTTTATATGATGCTGTATAGTAATATTTTCTGAATCGGTAAGATTTTCAATGTTAAAATAGCTCTCAGCTTTTTTTACACCTGAAGGAGTAAGGGTAGCGGTTTTAGCTTTTTCGTCAACGATATAATCTGAATCTGAATAAAGCTCATCATTATCTTCTTTTTCGTTAAGTTCTTTAACTCTTACGACCTTGAGTGTTTTGGCAAAGGAATTTGCAACAGAATAAAGTTCTGTAGATTTTGCGCCCTGACCTGATATAATAAGCGGAGTTCTTGCTTCGTCTATGAGGATTGAGTCGACCTCGTCAACTATAGCATAAGCGTGTCCACGCTGGACCTGGTTTTCTTTGTATATTACCATATTATCTCTGAGGTAATCAAAGCCCAGCTCATTATTTGTACCGTAAGTAATATCAGCAGCATACGCTTTTCTTCTGTCGTCATTTTCCATATCGTGGACTATAAGACCAACAGAGAGGCCTAAGAATTTGTAAAGTTTACCCATCCATTCAGAGTCACGGCGGGCAAGATAGTCATTTACTGTAACAATATGAACACCTTGTCCTGTAAGACCGTGAAGATAAGCCGGAAGGGTAGCTACGAGTGTTTTACCTTCACCTGTTTTCATCTCACTTATTCTGCCCTGATGCAAAACAATTCCGCCGATGATTTGAACGGGGAAATGTCTCATACCTAAAACTCTGTCAGAAGCCTCACGGCAAACTGCGAATGCATCGGGTAGGATCTCGTCAAGAGTCTCGCCGTTATTTAACCTTTCTTTTAGCAGATTAGTTTGATTAGCAAGTTCAACATCGTCCATATTGAGATATTTTTCTTCTTTTTCCAAGACTGAATTACATATAGGTTGTATTCTTTTCAGTTCCTTTTGGCTATAGTTGCCAAAAAGCATCTTTAAAATATTCATTTAAAATTACCTGCCATTCCAAAATTTAATAAATCAATCATAATTATTATATAACGATTAACAAAATTCCGTCAACCATTATAATACAATATTTACACAATGTTTTTATATTTATAATGATAGCAAAACTGCTAATTTATTAAAAACTATTGAATTAAAGAGGTAAAAGCTTTATAATTAACCTTGTATATCAAAAGTTATTTAAAACTTTTACAGAAGTTGGTGTATATTATGGAAAAAGTGAAAAACGCCATCTTTGATTTTTTCAGACGAACAGATAAGATATTCTGGCTTTTGACAATTTCGGCCACCTTATATGGATTTATTCTTATTTTCAGTATGTCAAGGGCCGGAGGCGGTGCCGGATTTGGGTTTATGTTCACCCAGTTTTTAGCCGTCTTTATCGGTTATAGCGTAGCAATTTTTCTTTCCACTCGTGATTACGGGGTTATAAGCTTCTATTGGATATTCTTTGCCTTAGCCGCTTTGGCTATGCTTATATACACTCAGATATTCGGGTGGGGGCCTCAGGGTGTTGATGATAAATCGTGGGTTTCTTTCGGACCTATAAACTTTCAGCCAACAGAGTTAGTTAAAATCATATTCCTTATAACTTTTTCAAAGCATATGTCCATATTAAAAGACAGAGGACTGCTTGAAACATTCAAAGGAGTCTTTTATCTTGGTATTCATCTGCTTATTTTAGTTGTTTTAATACACATTCAGGGTGATGACGGAACAGCGCTTGTTTTTGTGTTTATGTTCCTGTTTATGACCTTTGGCGGTAAAGTTCAGCTTCGTTATTTTACATCGCTTATTATAGCCTTATCTGTTAGTATTCCTCTTATTTGGAATTTACTGTTAAATGAAGATCAGAAATCAAGGTTTTTGGCAGTTTTAGACTTAGACTCCAGCCTGTTAGGTGCAGGTTGGCAGCAATATCAGGGTAAAATCTCAATAGCTTCAGGTGAGCTTACCGGCAGAGGTCTTTTTCAAGGCCCCAGAGTTTCAAGCGGTGTAGTGCCATATCAGGAAAGCGACTTTATATTTACCGTCGCAGGGGAGGAACTCGGTCTTATAGGCTGTGTTGTCTTAATAGCCATATTATTTTTAATGTGCTTGAGGGCATTAAAAATAGGTATGATGTCAAGGGATCTTATCGGAAAAAGCATCTGTTTTGGTTTCTTCGGAATGGTTTTTTCTCAGGCAACAATAAATATAGCGATGTGTTTAGGCCTTATTCCCGTAATAGGTATTACCCTGCCGTTTTTCAGCTCGGGCGGCTCATCGGTTATGTGTTTATATTTCGGAGTCGGGCTTGTTCAGAGTGTTTATGCCTGTAGGAATGACTCTAATAAGGTGTCTACAAAAAGCATCAGGTTAGGACGCTTAAAGCTTACCTAAATCGCCTGAAAAAACGGTTAAATTTAATATTATCTGCAACAATTAAAGCCAAACAGCAAAAATGCTGCTTGGCTTCTTTATTTTATTCTTTTCTTTTTTGGATATGATAACAAATTTTCAAAAGAAGTTTATCAGGGATAAATCGGCTTAAAAACACACCGGCTCTCATTGTTATGCCGGGAATAATTACAAGATGCTTTTTAAACATACCTGAGATAGCCTTTAAGGCGACACTATAGCTGTCAGTGCTTGCAACGGAAAAACGAACACCGGCTCGTTTATCAAAATTAGTTCTTACAGGACCGGGGCATAATGTGCTTATAGAAACGCGGCTTTTTTCGCGTCTTAATTCCTCGTATACTGCAAGGCTTAAACGAAGAACATAGGCCTTACTTGCATAATAAGAAGAAAGCATAGGGCCGGGAAGAAATGCTGCACTTGAAGCAACATTGAGTATATAGCCTTTGTCAGCACTTTTAAACTTTTTCAAAAAGAGCTTTGTGAGAATATGAACGGCCTGAACATTAACAGCGATAAGAGAAAGTTCTTCTTCTAAATCTGTTTTGTCAAAACGCCCGAAAAGTCCATAACCTGCGTTGTTGATGAGTATATCTATATCCATATCTTTTACCTGTTCAAAAAGATTGATACAGTTTTCCTTCTCTGATAGATCCGTTGCTATTACAGTGCAGTTTACATCAAGAGAATCGGCTAATTGATTAAGCAGTTGTTCGTTTCTTGCGACAAGTATAAGCTCACAATTTCTCGCGGCTAAGATTTTTGCTATATCTCTTCCGATACCACTGCTTGCGCCTGTTATTAAAGCTACCATATTTTATTTACGATCAAGCAAAGTTTTAAGCTGTTGCCCGATCAAACCTCCTTTATAAAAATTACATATTAGCGATTTCATCCTCAGTCAGGATGTGAATATTAGATTTTTGTATTATACTAAGAGCTAATTCAGCATCGTCTACTCTTAAAATGACAAAAGCCTTACCTTTATCACGACTTATGAAGGCATACATATATTCAACCTGGATATCCTGGTCGGATAAAACTCTTAAAACCTTTGCAAACTCGCCGGGTTTATCAGATATACCTACACCGATAACCTTGGTTAAAGACACCGTCATATTAGCTTTTTTCAGTGTTTCGACTGCGACAGTTGGTTTATCAACTATCAGGCGTAATATACCGAAATCGCGTGTATCTGCAACAGATATAGCTCTTATATCGACACCGGCTTTTGCTAATGTTTCGGTTATATCGGCAAGACGGCCTTTAGTATTCTGGACAAATATAGAAAGTTGTTTTACATACATAAAATTCATCCCCTTTTATTATAATATTCTTTTATCTATAACTCTGTTTGCCTTACCTTCAAAACGAGGAAGGGTATTAGGCTCAACAAGAGTTACCTTTGCGGAAATATTAAGAACAGATTGAAGTGACTGAGCGATAGTATGTTCTACATTTTTGATATTTTTAACGGTATCCGAGAAAATATTATCAGATATTTCAACTTGGACTTCCATTATATCAAGGTCATTTTTTCTATCAACAATAATTTGATAATTTGGATTTATATTAACAGAGAGCAGGACATATTCAACTTGTGACGGGAATACATTTATGCCTCTTATGACAAGCATATCATCAGTTCTGCCTCTTGGTTTAGACATCTTAACAAAGGTTCTTCCGCAGGAGCAGGTTTTTCTTTCAAGCTTACAAACATCGCGAGTTCTGTATCTTAACAAAGGAAGAGCCTCTTTTCCGATACAGGTAAAGACTAACTCGCCATATTCGCCGTCAGGCAACGGTTTTCCGGTTTCAGGGTCGATAATTTCAGGATAGAAATAATCCTCATTGACGTGCAGGCCGTTTTGTTCACAACATTCAAATGAAACACCCGGTCCGGCTATTTCAGAAAGACCGTAAATATCATAAGCTTTTATAGCAAGGCTTTTTTCAATTCTATCTCTCATTCTGTCACTCCAGGCCTCAGCTCCGAAGATACCGGCTCTTAATTTAAGACTCTTAGGGTCAATACCCATTTCCTTGACGGTTTCACCAATATAAAGAGCATAAGATGGAGTACAGCAAATTATATCAGATTCATAGTCCTGAAGTATAGTTACCTGTCTTTGAGTGTTTCCTGTTGATACCGGTACAGCTACAGCACCTAATTTTTCAGCGCCGTAGTGAAGACCAAGACCGCCCGTAAAGAGTCCGTAGCCGTAGGATATATGAACAAGGTCAGACTTACTTCCGCCTGCAGCAGTTATAGCTCTTGCAACAGAGGTTGACCAGACATCAATATCATTTTTTGTGTAGCCGACTACTGTTTGTTTTCCGGTTGTGCCGGAAGAAGCGTGGATTCTGACGACTTTTTCTTTAGGCACAGCAAACATTCCAAACGGATAAGCATCTCTTAAATCATCTTTGTATGTAAAGGGCAGCTTTGATATATCTTCAATAGACTTAATATCTTCCGGGACAAGGCCCATCTCATCAAAACGCTTTTTATAAAGCGGTACATTATTATAGCAGGATTTAACCATTTTTATAAGTCGTCTTGATTGTATCCAGGAGAGGACCTCTCTTGGTGCACATTCTATATCGGGATTATAATATTTTGTATCATCGATCATTAAAATTTAAGCCTCCTCATAGCCAAGATTAAAAGCCTTGCAGTTTAAATCTACAAACTTAGGCGGAACAGAACGCTTGATTTCTTCTATAAACTTTTCTTTGGGAATATTTGTATATTTAGCAAACACGCCAAGTAATACAACATTAACAGCCTTAACAGAGCCGGCTTGTTTTGCTAAGGCAGAAGCATCTAAAGCGATGCTGTCGACATTAGCATTTATTTTTTCTTCTATATCATCAGGATAATCACAAACGCCTGTGATTACCGGCATAGGTTCAATTTTTGCACGATTATATATAAGTTTTCCGCCTTGTTTTAAATAGGTAATAAATCTTGCGGCCTCAAGCTGTTCAAAAGCGAGAACAAAATCAGCTTCACCTTCTCTTATAAGCGGAGAATAGACTTTATCGGAATATCTTACATAGGTCACAACAGAGCCGCCTCTTTGGCTCATTCCGTGCACTTCGGAAACTTTAACATCAAAGCCCTCGTTTATAAGCACATTACCGAGAAGTTTGCTCAGAAGAAGGGTTCCCTGACCTCCGACACCGACGATTAAAATACTTTTTGTATCATTCATATTAAAAGCCCTCCTGTTTTGAGATAGCATTTTTAGGACATAAGCTTACGCAGGTTTCGCAGCCCACACATTGATCCTTATCTATTACAGCCTTCTTGTTTTTAAAGGAGATAGCCGGACAACCGATTCTAAGGCACGACTTACAGCCAATGCAGTCATCTTCTTTTACGATAAGCGGAGCAAGTCGTTTGACGCTTTTGAGAAGTGCACAAGGGCGTCTTGAGATTATAACGCTTGGGCCATCGTTTATAAGCTCCTGATGAATTACCTTTAAGGAAGCATCAATGTCATAGGGATCAACAACAGAGATATTATTGATACCAACAGCACGGCAAAGGGCCTCAAGATCAACAGAAGTGGTCATATCACCTTTCAGAGTAACGCCGGTTGTAGGGTTTTGCTGATGTCCTGTCATACCGGTAATAGAGTTATCAAGAATAATGACAACGGAATTTGTTTTATTATAAGCTATATTTATAAGGCCGGTTATACCTGAATGAATAAAGGTTGAATCGCCGATAACAGCAACTGATTTAGACTCTGACTTATCTTTTAATACTTTATTATAGCCGTGCAGAGCTGAAACAGAAGCGCCCATACATACGCAGGTATCCATCATTTGTAATGGAGCTGAAGCTGCTAAGGTATAGCAGCCGATATCGCCGCTTACATAGACGCCCTCTTTTTTCAGAGCATAGAACAAGCCTCTGTGAGGACAGCCGCAGCACATTGCAGGAGGTCTTATGGGTAGATTTTCAAAACAGTCAGTATAGCTGTTTGGTTTAGCTATTTTGGCTTTTAAATCTTCCGGGAACAAATCGGAGTTAAGCAGTTTATCAGCAATTATTTTCTGGTCAAACTCATAAAAGAGCGGGAAGATATCTTTTCCAAGTACATTGACGCCTATATTTTTACAAAAGCTTTCGATTATATCATCAAGTTCTTCAATGACTAAAACCGTTTTAACCGAAGCTGCAAAATCTTTTATTTGCTGCTCGGAAAGAGGATATACCATTGCAAGTTTAAGATAAGATGCTTTGTTGCCAAAGACCTCTTTAGCGTAATTATAGCAAGAGGAGCTTGTAATGATTCCTAAATCTTTATCGTTAAATTCTACTGTATTGATACCTGAATTTTGTGCATATGAAGCTAAATCGAGTGTTCTTTTTTCGACTACGAGATGTTTTTGTCGTGCAAATGCCGGAAGCATAACATTTTTAGCAGGATTTTTTTTGTAAGGTTTTATAGGAGGCTCGACTCTTTCATTAGTATTGACAATGCTTCTTGAGTGAGCAACTCTTGTAGTCAGTCTTAACAAGACAGGTGTATCAAAGGTTTCGGAAATTTCATAGCCTAATTTAATAAAGTCCTTACATTCCTGAGAATTTGACGGTTCAAGCATTGGTATTTTAGCAGCTTTTGCATAGTTTCTTGAATCCTGTTCGTTTTGAGATGAGTGCATAGCAGGGTCATCAGCAACAGCAATTATAAGGCCGCCGTTTACACCGATATATGAAGCGGTAAAAAGCGGGTCAGCAGCAACATTTAAGCCGACGTGTTTCATCGCACAAAAAGCTCTTGCTCCTGCAAAGCTTGCGCCGATTGCAGTCTCCATAGCAACTTTTTCGTTAGGTGCCCATTCAGCATAGATATCGTCATATTTAGCGGCATATTCAGTAATCTCAGTGCTTGGAGTTCCAGGGTAACTTGAAACAAGTCTGCAGCCTGATTCATAAAGACCGCGGGCAACAGCCTCATTTCCTAAAAACAAATTTTTCATTAAGCTTTATTCCTCCGTTTCATTTCTCAGATCCAAAATCCTCTTAGCCTTGCCCTGAAAACGCTCGATTGTCTGAGGCTCAACAAGCGTAACCTTAGCATCAAGGCCTAAAATGGACTTTAGTTTTGCGCGTATATTATTTTGCAGATCTTTAAGATGACCGAAGTCTTCAAGCAATTCAGGATCTGCGACTTCAATTTTTACTTCAAGGTTATCCATATAATTTTTTCGTCTTACAACAAGCTGATAGTGAGCAGCAACTTCCTGCGTACTCATCAGTATAGTTTCTATTTGAGAAGGAAAGACGTTAACACCTTTTATAATGAGCATATCATCAGTTCTGCCCATAATCTTATCCATTCTAACGTGGGTTCTGCCGCATTTGCAAGGCTCATAATTAAGTCTTGTGATATCTCTTGTTCTATATCTTAAAACGGGCATACCTTCTCTTGACAAGGTTGTAACAACAAGTTCACCGGTTTCGCCCGAAGCCTTAACTTTGCCTGTTTCAGAGTCGATGATTTCCGGCAGGAAGTGGTCTTCAGCAAAGTGCAGACCGCATCTGTATGTACACTCGCCGGAAACGCCGGGGCCGCCAAGCTCAGTCATACCATAGTTATCAGAAACAAAGATATTCCAGCACGATTCGATTTTGTTTCTCATTTTGATAGTACAGCTTTCACTGCCTAACACACCGAGCCTTAGTTTATAATCAGAACGAGGGTATTGTAAACTTTTCATACATTCGCCAAGATAAAGAGCATAAGACGGGGTAGCGACAAGGCCTGTAACGCCGAAATCTCTCATCATCATAAGCTGTTTCATAGTGTTTCCTGAAGATGCGGGAATAACGGTTGCACCGATTTTCTCAAGGCCGTAGTGAAGGCCTAAAGCGCCGGTGAACAAGCCGTAGCCAAAGGCTATCTGGAAGACATCCTCAGAGGTAGCGCCGCCGCCGACAGCGACTCTTGCGACCTGATCAGACCAAACCTCGAGGTCATTTTTAGTGTAAAATCCAACGGTTGGCTTTCCGGTAGTTCCGGAGGAAGCGTGGATTCTGACATTTTTTTTGTTCGGAACGGCTAAGAGGCCATAAGGATAATTATTTCGCATATCCTCCTTAGTTGTAAACGGTATATATTGTATATCGGATAGAGTTTTTATTTTATCCGGATTTATACCGGCTTTGTCAAGTTTATCTTTATAAAACAAGACATTTTCATAACAATACTTTACAATTCTTTTAAATCGTTCAAGCTGCAGAGATTCCAAGTCTTTTCTGTTCATAGTTTCTATATCTTTTTGAAAAAACAAGTTCCTGCACCTCCCATCTAATAAATAAAATTCTTACCCACCATTATAACATTATTAACACATTATTGCAAGGTGGCAAAAAAACTTAGGCTATGTATATAAAAAGCGCTCCCAAGCAATTTAAGCAAGGGAGCGTGGGTTAAAGGTCTGATATATTGTTTTTAAAGTAGGCGTTATATATATTAAGTATTTTATCTTTGACAAGGCCTCTTAGTTTTGCAGGTGATTTTACATAAACTTTATCAGCATTATCAACAAGCCAAGAGATTAGGGTTTTGTTCATAAAGATGCTAAAGCAGACCTTAAATTGTTGAGAGCTGTATTTTTGAATTTTTATGTCAGAGCCGAATCTATCAGCGATGACTTCAAGCAGCGAGTTATCACATATAAGCTCAACAGATTCTTCTTCACCACCGAACATACCAAAGGCTTTTTTCATATAGTCAGCAATATCAAAATCTTCATTACTCTTATAAGGGCTTACCTCTGAACAGCTTCTTGAGATTTCATCTGTTATTACAACTTTTTTTATCCTGTCTACCCGATAATGTGAAATATTATTGTATTTAGAGTAGTTGCAGACAAGATAGTATCTGTCATTAGACCAGATAAGAGCATAGGGGCTTACTAAAAATTCTTTGCCCTCGTCAGAGACTATCCGGTTATCTTTAATTATAGTGTGGTAGTAAGTGAATTTTATTTTTCTGTTACTGCAGATAGCTTCGTTAATATTGTTAATTGTATAATATATTTCTTCGTTTGCAACCTTTGTTTTATTGCCAAGACTGATACCTCTGTCTACAGCACAGGATTGGTATATACTGAGTTGGCTTTGGAGTTTTTTCACAAGTTCTTTTGACTTTTTCAAGGTGATAAATGGGGCAGAGGCAACAGCATCTATTAAAATTTTGATTTCGGCAAGTTCAAATTCTCTCTGGCCTAAATAGAAGCCCTGTTTTGGTTTATATGTTCTGTTTATATCAAAGCCGTAATCTATAAGAGATTCGATAACGCTGTAGATATATTTTCGCTCACAGTTGATACCTCTGGCTTTGAGAAGCTTTATAAGTTCGGGTGCACTCAGAGGATGTTCCTCATCGCTGTATTTTTTGAGCAAATCTATCATAGATATAAGTTTCAATTTCTGATTCGATGTGGCATACTGCATAGAAAATCCCTCCTAACATCAGGGTTATGACCAAAGGGGCTTAGAAAGATTAAAATTCCTTATGCTGTTGAGAATATTTTTTCTTGCTCTTTGCAAATGTCTGCATACCGTAGGGGAGCTGATATTCATAATATTGGAAATTTCTCTGATATTATATTTTTTCTTATAGTATAGCTCAAAGCATTTTTGTTGTCGATATGTCAAATTATACAATAATTTTGATTCGATATAAGCAATAATATCAAGAGGTAGGGTATCTGTTTTTTCGAGTTTTCTTTTTCCGTAAGATTTCATAAGAAAGTCGTCAAATTGTTTAGCAGTAAAGTTTGTAGTCATCGCTATAGCCTCCTTTTAATCTGTTAGCAACGCAGTTCATTTCATAAGAGATTTCATAAAGCATAGCTATACGGCGTTTTAAATCTCTTTTTTGTGAAAAAGTAGAGTCTTTTAAATCGAGCTTTAAATTTTTAATATGGCCTTTAATTTCATTTGACTGTTTCATATACTCATTTGCCAAGTTGTTATAAATCATAATAATCTATCCTTTCTGATTGCAGTAAAAATTGGTTCCAAGACACGGTTTTCATAGAAAATCTATAACTGAATCTTACCATTAAAGTGAATATATATCAACTTTTCAGAAAGACCAAAGCACGATAAAGTCCCAAATTACGGACATTCAAACGAAAAAAAACAGATTTTAGCTACTTTTTAGGCTAATTTTTCGGAGAAAATGCGTGAAAATCTTTCACATAAGCAAAAAATAAAAATCGGGGTATTTGGTATAATAAAAAATTGAAAAATCTCCTTTTTTATGCTATAATATACAAAGGGCTATAAAATAAATTTCTATCCGGATATGGCGGTGAATTACTATGACAGGCTATGATGAGAGAATATTACCACTGAGAAAAAAAGTAATCGAGAACTACTTTGACAACCTGAACGATATGCAGAAAAAAGCTGTACTTAAAGTATCAGGGCCTTTGCTGATTTTAGCAGGAGCCGGCAGCGGAAAAACAACGGTCATTATAAATCGTATCATAAATATAATTAAATTCGGAAAAGCTTATGAAAGTGATACTGTTTATCAAAATATTTCTGACCAGGATATAAAGCTGATGAAGGACTATCTTGAAAATAATACAGAACTTCCTGAGATTGTAATTAAAAAACTTGCTTGCTGTGCTTCGCCTGCCTTTAGAATCCTTGCGATTACTTTTACCAATAAAGCAGCCAATGAGCTAAAAGAAAGATTATTCGCCGCTTTAGGAGAAGAAGGGAAAAAGGTGTTTGCGTCTACTTTTCATAGCTTCTGTGTCAGAATCCTCAGACAAAATGCCGATCTCTTAGGCTATGACAAACATTTTACCATATATGATACTGCTGATATACAAAGGGCAATAAAGTCTATTTATAAAAAACTGGATATAAACGACCAAATCCTGAAAATTAAATCTGCCATAAGTGAAATTTCAAAAGCAAAGGAACAGATGCTTAATCCCAAACAGTTTTCAGAAAATGCCGGGTCAGATTACAGACTGCTCAAAATAGCAGAAGTTTACAAGCTGTATTATAAATTGCTAAAAGAATCAAATGCTATGGATTTTGACGATCTGCTTCTTAACACAGTAAAGCTCTTTACCGATTATCCTGATGTTTTACAGAAATATAAAGACAAATTCGACTATATTATGGTCGATGAGTATCAGGACACAAATCCTATACAATATAAACTTATAAAGCTTTTAACAAATGATGAGTGTAATCTGTGTGTTGTGGGCGATGATGACCAGAGTATATATAAATTCCGCGGCGCTACGATAGAAAATATACTCAACTTTGAACAAAACTTCCCCAATACCGAAATAATAAGACTTGAACAAAATTACCGCTCAACACAAAATATATTAAATGCTGCAAATGATATAATAAAAAATAACGATAAGCGCAAGCCTAAGAGATTGTGGACTCAAAACCAAGAGGGAAACAAGGTATCCGTTCATACTTCCTGCAACGAACAAAAAGAGGCTATGTTTATAGCCGATAAAATACAGGATGCCATAGCTAACGGTAAGAAATATTCCGATTGTACAGTCCTTTACCGTATGAATACTCAAGCGCTTCCAATCGAAAAGGTCTTTATAAAATCAGGAATACCCTACAGAAAACTAAGCGGACATAGAATTACAGATGCCGAAGAGATAAAAGATGTGGTTTCCTACCTTTCTGTACTTAATAACCCTTATGACAACCTCAGATTAAGAAGAATAATAAACAAACCTAAACGCTCAATAGGTGATAAAACGACTGATATGGTTGAAAGCTTAGCAAATGAATTGGGCATATCTATGTTTGAAGTGATATCAAGAGCAGATGAGTTTGCAGCGCTGTCTAAAGCAGCAGCAAAATTGCTGTCATTTTACAACTTACTTACCGATTTTATAGAAAAGAGTCAAAACCCTGAAATTTCTATATCTAAACTGTACGGCTATATACTCGAGAAAACAAACTTCGTTGATAGCCTAAAAAACAGTAAGGACGAGAAAAAATATGAGCGTATAGATAATATTCTGGAGTTCCAGTCAAATATCATAAACTTCGAAAGAGAAAACGAAGATGCTTCGCTTGAAAGCTTTCTGGAAGAATTTGCTCTTATATCAGATATAGACAACTATAATGAGAGTGAAGATGCTGTGGTTATGATGACGATTCATTCAGCTAAAGGCCTTGAGTTTCCTGTAGTTTTTCTGCCGGGTTTTGAAAACGGAGTTTTCCCAAGTATTCAAAGCCTTTATGACGATGAGCTCAAACAGGAGGAGCGCAGACTTGCTTATGTTGCCGTAACAAGAGCCAAAGAACAGCTTTACATAATAAACTGCGACTCAAGAATGGTTTTCGGAAGAACTTCATATAATAAGCTCTCAGAATTTGTAAATGAAATAGATTCAGAATATATACAGCGAAGCAAGGAAAAAGATTGGCTCAAATTAACCGAGGGATTACCTAAATATAAAAGCGTCAAAGATGAAAAAATAATAGCAGTACAATCTGCGCATATGTTTAACCGTCATAAAACGACTAAGGCTTCAGCTAATAACTTTGTCGGCGGAGAACGAGTAATGCACAAGGTCTTTGGCACCGGTACGATACTTAGCGTTAAGCCTATGGGAAATGATGCCCTGCTTGAGATTCACTTTGATAAGGTCGGAAATAAAAAGATAATGTCTAATTTTGCAAAGTTAAAAATAATATAATAAACTAAAATGCCGTTGGTTTTAAATCAGCGGCATTTTTAATTTAGTAACAATTTGTATCGCTTTATCATAAAATATTACTGTAATATTATCACGATAGTCAGGGAGAATTTTATATGGAAAATTATGATTACGAATATGTTTATGATGATAAAAAAGATAAGAAATGCAAAGAAACAGTCTGCATAGATGCTCCGAGAATATATGATTCCTGCTCAGATAAGGAATGTATTGAAAATCTAAGAGTCTATTTTAGTCAGCAGGCTCAGCAGATAGTTGATAAGGCGTCAGGTGTCAGGATAAAAGATGTTAAAGTCCTGTTTGCCTATCCGAGTTTAGAACCGGTAGCTTTTCACAAAGGGTTTTATTCCATTGATATAACATTTTATTTCGAGGTAAAGTTTGATGTGTTTTCAGCGCCTGTGACTAAATTTGCAGAAGTCAGCGGCTTAGGTGTTTACAGTAAAAATGTTGTACTTTACGGAAGTGAAGGAAGCGTAAAAGTGTTTAGCTCTGAGTACAGCCTTGATGAGTTTGATACACACGGACTGCCCACTCACAATTTGCCCAAAGCCACAGTACAGGTGGCAGAACCGATAGGTTTGGATGCAAAGCTGAGAAATCACTGTCACAGCGACAGACAGTGCTGTAAGATACCAAGCTGTATATGCAACAGATATGCAGAGTTATGCTTCGGAGAATGTCAAAAGGCGGTATATGTAACGATAGGAATTTTTTATATTGTACAGATACAAAGAAATGTCCAGCTTTTGATACCGTCTTACGATTTTTGCATACCGCAAAAAGAGTGTACAACATCAGATGATCCGTGTGAGCTGTTCAGAAAGATAGAATTTCCGACAGAGGAATTTTTCCCGCCGAAGTATAATAAAGATATGTTAAATCCGTGCAAGGAGAAGAAAACAAAACAATGTGGCTGTGGATAAAGATAAGTAAAAAAACAACCGCTGTAGTATATTACAGCGGTTATTTATATTTAATATGCTAGTATAAGATTATTAAAGTTTAGTCATAGATTTGAGTAGCGCTAAGGACTTTCTCGCCCTGGCAGATTAAAACTCCGTCAGAATCAAACAGCGAAGCTACACCATCAACAAGGTACAAGCCCTTCATCAGGTTTCCGTTTTCATCTGTATGATATCTTTTACCGTTTACCTCAATCCAGCCTATTTGCAAGGAGCCGTCAGGATTGAAGTATTTACGGCTGCCGTTAACATTTGTCCAGCCGGTTTCCATACTGCCATCACCGGATAACATATACTGTTTTCCGTCTAAGGTTGTAAGACCTGTCTGCATAACACCGGAAGCATCAAAATAATAGTGCTCGCCACCTATATATTGCCAGCCGACTTTCATTTTGCCCTCACCATTAAAATAGTAGGTTTTGCCGTCAACATTAGCCCAACCGTAAATCATTGAGCCATCGTGATCAAAAAGATACCACGAATCCTTAATTGAAGCCCAGCCAACAGTCATTCTGCCTAAAGAGCCGTTGTTTTCCGGGTTTAAATAATATGTCTTACCACCTTGGTTTAAAAAGCCTGTTTGCAAAACACCATTTCCGTCAGCATAATAGTAATAAGAATTATCCATAAACCAGCCTGTGGCCATAGCACCTGAGGAAGTGAAATAATGCCAGTTATTAGCTATTTTAGTCCAGCCGTAGATCATATAGCCTGACTCGTTGAACATATAGCGATTACCGTTGATAGTTAACAAACCTGTTTGCCTTGCACCGTCAGAATTATAGTAAGACCAGTTGCCGTTGAGATTGACAAAACCTGTCAGCATAGCGCCGTCATTGTCAAGATAGTAGTATATGCCGTCAATATTACAAGCGCCTGTAAAACGATATCCGTCGGAATCGAAGTAATACCATTTATTGTCTATCAGCTGCCAGCCTTTCTGCATCGCACCTACCATAGCGCCGTCTTTTGCTGTGGGACTGAAGTAATATGTATGAGAATTGATTGTAGCAAAGTTTTTCTGGATAATTCCGGAGCTGTTTGCATAATAGGTGTTGGTATTAACATTTATAAAGCCGTATTGCAGCACGCCGGTATTGGGATCAAAGTAGTAGTGGTCATCTCCTATTTGAGTCATATCTTTGGATATTATGCCGAAACTGTTAGCGTAATATGTTTCGTTATTTACGGAGAAGAAGCCTCTTTCGGGAGAAGAACCGAACCTGTCAAAATAGAATGTTGCAGGGGTGAAGTTAAAATAGTAATCAAAAAATGTAGAATGTACTGTAGATTCATTACGCATTGCATACCAGCTGTTTGTAAGCGGTGAGAAGTAGATATACTCATCGTTTATCGGTCGAAATGTATTGGTGTTGTGGGAAAAGATAGTAGATTTATCAGAAATTTCCGTAGTAAATAATATACTGCTATTAAAGAATAGAGATGATAAAAGATGACTTGATAAGTTAGAGAAGCTTCCGCACTGCATAGTAGTTTTAGGGCGAAGTCTGTTATAGAAATACTCAAAATTCGGAGCAGCAGGATCGTAAGTAGGGGAATGTTGAACTATGCCTGAATTTGGCAGTTGCAGAAGACCGAGATTATCAGTTCCACAAATACTTTCTATTAGAGATGAAAGATAATCATCAGAGGAAATAGCAGTGCCGTTTGATTTATAGAGAACACTTGATTCATAGCCGCCCATAAGTAAAGAATACTGATTATTTTGTGAAACTAAGGCAAGCAGACTTCTTTGACCAGCGGTATCAGCATACATAGTCTCAGTGTTGAGAAGCTCAATTGTTGCTGCAGTTTCACCTTCTCCGAGTGTAAGCATAGGGAGATTATTCTTACCTTTAGGAAGAGAATTAAAATCTTGTTTGATCTCAGTTTGAGGGTTGAAAAGCTCAATAGAAGCTAAAAAAGACACATAGTTATAGTAATCATCCTCGTTGTAAGATTTCACATAATCAGGTGAAAATTCTTTCAAATAAATTGTTTTTATTCTTGAGGAATACACTATATTATTGATTGAACCCATATTAGCAGCTTTAATACTTGTCAAAACAAGAAACTCAAGTTCATAAGCACCTACAGATGACAGATAAAGAGCAATGTGATAGGTTGAAGATAAGCTTGGATCATTAGACATACGCCCACAATCGACCATAGCAAATTTTCCGTCATTCTCCAAAAGTATGCAGGAAGCATCGCCTACATTCAAAAAGTGAATTTTCAATCCGTTTTCAGTTTCGCGAACAGTAACATCCTGCAATTTGGGTTGTGATGAAAGTGCACCGTTTTGTGCAGCAGCATCAGAAGATAAAGATGAAGACTCAGAGCCTGAAACAGAAAAGCCGTCAGTCCCGAAAAAGTCATAAGCACCTACGGGGAAACAGGAAAAAATAAGAGTTAAAGTTAAAAAAACAGTTAAAAATTTAATTTTAAAAGACTTACGCATAATGTACCACCTGACCTAAATTATTTTACCTCTGTGGTCCAGTTGAAGTTGTCAGAGATTTTTCCCCATTGGATACCTGTTAAGGTATCATAGAGTTTTTGAGAAATATCTCCTATTAAAGAGTTATTTATCACCATAATTTTATCATCATATTTAAGTTCTCCGACAGGGGAAACAACAGCAGCAGTTCCTGTGCCGAAAACTTCCTTTAGTTTACCTTTGTCGTAAAGATCGCACACTTCATCAATAGAGAGGCGTCTTTCAGAAACATTATAGCCCATACTTCTGAGAAGTTCTATAGAAGATTTTCTGGTAATTCCGGGCAGAATAGAGCCTTCGAGTTTTGGTGTTATGATTTCATCATCAGTAACAAAAAAGATATTCATAGCGCCGACTTCTTCGATGTATTTTCTGTGAACGCCGTCAAGCCAAAGAACCTGGCTGTAATTCAGAGAATTTGCCTCGTCCTGAGCTTTTAAAGATGCAGCATAGTTGCCGCCGGTTTTAGCAAAGCCCATACCGCCTCTGACAGCTCTTACATAGTTAGTTTCAACATAAATTTTAACAGGGTTTAAGCCTTCAGCATAATAGGCGCCTACAGGTGAGCAGATAACGACATACAGAAGGTTTTTAGCCGGGTGTACACCTAAGTGAGGGTCAGTAGCGATTATGAATGGTCTTAAATAAAGAGAGGTGCCGTCAAGATGAGGGACCCAATCTTTTTCGATTGAAACGAGTTTTTTAAGACCTTCCAAGCAAAGCTGTTCGTCTATCTTAGGAATACAGAGTCTTTCGTTTGAGGCGTTAAGACGCTTTAGATTTTCTTCGGGTCTGAACATTAAAATTCTGTCATCCTGAGTTCTGTAAGCTTTCAAGCCTTCAAAGACCTCCTGGCCGTAGTGAAAACACATAGCTGAAGGGTCAAGGGCTATAGGTGCATAGGGAACGATTCTTGGGTCGTGCCAGCCGCCCAGGTCTTCGTCGTAGTTCATAATGAACATATGATCGGTGAAAATTGCACCGAAGCCGAGTTTTGATTCATCCGAAGGTTTAGTTTTCGGGTTAGTTGTGAGAGTTACTTTTATTTCCATTACAAAAATCCTTTCTGAAGCATTAACTAAAAATTAAATAATATAAACTAATTTTGTTATTGAAATGGTATAAAATTATATAGTAATACCTATAAAACTATGATATCACAATCTCTTAAATAATTCAAGGCTATTTATAAAAAATAAACACTTACAAGTCAATAAAAAAGGAATTGCTTATCATTTATATAATATATAAGCAGTGATGACGATTTTGCTATATGCGGTTTAGAATAGTGATGTCGGAAAAAAGATTTTATAGTGAATATTATTCACACAAAATCAAAGCTTGTCGAACATTGAAAAAATTTAGGAAATAAGCCATAAATTCGGTCGAACTTTTTATCTGAAGCAAGTTTTATTACGACTGAAAATGACATAAATCAGATTATTTTAAGTGTATAATATTCACAACAGACCAAATTGTACACAAATCATCATTATTGTGATTAAGTATACAAAATAAAAATAAGAAAGAGGAGTTTAAAATGGATGAAAGAAATAACAAAGATTTAGAACTGCAGGTAACTGATATTTTACACGAAATCGGAGTTCCGGCACATATAAAGGGCTATCACTATCTGAGATGCTCCATATTGATGGCTATAGAATATCCGCATATTATAAACGCTATAACCAAAGAACTGTATCCGTCTGTTGCAAAGAATTATGAAACCACTTCTTCAAGAGTCGAAAGAGCTATAAGACACGCTATCGAGGTAGCCTGGGACAGAGGTGATGTTGAAGTCTTAAACTCTTATTTTGGTTATACAATTCACAACGGCAGAGGTAAACCCACAAACAGCGAGTTTATAGCGATGATCTCAGACAGACTCAGAATAGAAATGAAAAATGCAAGCTAAATATCAAACGCAATATAAAAATAGCTGACCCTTTGTATATAGGTCAGCTATTTGTTGTTTTAAAATATATCACACTCTTTTACAATACCATAATAAGTAATTGTTAAATGCGGATCTGTTATGCCGTCTATGTAGGCTGCAATAAAAGCGTATTTAATGGGGACATAACGACCTTCTAATCCCGAAAAATCATCAAAAAGATAAGAAGCGCCGCGAACAGCAAGATTAGCTATAACCTGTGCTGCATAAGCAGGTGAGGGGTCAACCAATATATCAGAACCTTCTACAGTGTAACTACAGTACTTATCGAGGTTGTAACTTTTAAGCTCTTTGTCAAACTGCTCAACGCTGCCATAGTCGTCCAAGTCAAATACTATCCGGTCAGCAGGATATCCCTTGATCTTGTAAAGGTCGCTTCTTGATGAACACATATTGTTAAATGAACTTATAACGCTTTTGACAAAGAAATTAGCGTTGTAGTCAAACCAACCGGCAATATCTTCAATCACATCTTCCAATGACCTGCCGTCAGAAACAACTAAATCTTCAACGGAAACCTCTTTTATAATACCGTATTTGGTAAAGCCCTGTCCCTCAGTCGGCAAAAAGGCTACCAAATCATCAGAGTTAACTATATTAAAGATTGTTTTGTAGTTTTTAGCACTTGGTGATGTTGTTGAGTTCGGAGCAGCAAAGGTATAGGTGAACGGTTTATAATCCTTATTGTCTTCAAGCTCTTTGCCTACGATGTTTGCAACCGCTGCACCTCTTGAGTGACCTGTTACAAGCACGCATTTCTTAGCCTTCGGGTCAACATTGTTCTTTACATAAGACTCAAACGCTTTTAACACTCTTGTAGCCGCAACATCAAAACCCTTGTGGTTCTCTTTTCTCAGCCAATCAGGATGCTCCCCGGTTTTATCGTAATACTCCTTGGAATCACAGCCGACTTCAAAGTTGCTCGACCACTCTTTAAAAGAGCCGTTAGTTCCTCTTATTGACAAAATTATAACCTCAGTATCATTAACCTTCTTGTGAGCAAAATAGTATGCTGTGGTATCATTTGTATCTGTGTCATAACTTGGAACCTCAACCGTTACTCCCGGCTCAGCAACAGTTTGATTGCTGAAAAGATCATAAAAATAGTTGTCCTCAAAGCCAAGCGATGCCCCAAAACTCAGCGGACTGCGTGAGTTTTTGCCGCCGTCTAAAACAATGTTGGCTCCGCCAAGAGCAGCAGTGCTCGGGTCAGAAGCGGTGTAGGCTGTTGTGGCAAACAAAGAAGAAATTACAGCCAGGTCTTTTGAATATTTCTTGTTGTCACCGTTAATCAGCATATCAAAATCAAAATCAAAGCTGATGTCGGCTGTGTCCTGCGAAGAATTAAAATACATCACAGCACTGTGTTCCTCTGCAAAAACAGGAAAACAGAAAACATAAGAAAGTATAGCTAAAGATAAAATTAAACTCAAAACTTTTTTACACTTCATTTAAAAACCTCCTATGAAGCACCAATTTAGTAAATTATAAAGTATAAAATATATTATGTCAACGAAATCAAAACAAAAAAACATACCTGTTTATGATAAAATTTGACTAACTAATAAATAAGAAAACATCGCAATTTGAAAAAATATATCAAATTAGAAAAAAAAACCTTTATTTTTTTTAGCCTGAACGCTTGACAAAAGAAAAATAAAGATATATACTTGTTGATGTAATGGGCACGAGGCTAAAGGGAGCTACCGGCCGGAGCTATGTCAGAGTGTCCGTACTAAATTTTATTTAAGAAAGGGTGTTTTCAAGTATGAAGACAACAAAAAGATTGTTAAGTCTTGTATTGTGTTTCGCTCTTATGCTTTCTACAGTTGCTTTCGTAGCAAACGCTGACGAAGCTTCTATAAGCACAGAAAGTACAGAAACGAAAACAGCATACAAGTTCGTAGAAGACAATGCAGTAACATACATCACTGACCCAAGTGTTAACTATGTTTTGCAAGCCGATACCGAAGGTGCTAAAAACGCAACAATCGTTATTGGTGACGGTGTAGAAACCGGCGATGCAGTTTACAACATCGAACTTCCTTCTGGTTTCACTATGCTTACAGAAGAAGCCGATGAGACTGATGAAGATGCTGAGGAAATCAGAGAATTCAGCGGAATCGTCATCGCAGGCGCACAAAAAGAAACCCAAACGGGCTCTTTAATCACAGTAAACTTCACATTTGCAGAAAGTGCAATTGAGAAAAGTATTTCAATCCAAACAAACGGCAACTCACCAATCAACTTCCTTGGTGCCAGCGCTAAATTAGTAAAATTCCCTGACAATGCAGAAGTAAGTTTAGTTGACGATTCTAAACTCAACACAGCTTTTGCTTACTTAGACGAAGCTGCAGTTGCTACAAAACCTGCTACATTTATTACAGGTGTTGCAAGCGAGTACGCAGTAAACGGCGTAGATACTACTGCTAATGCAGCTACACTCGACGAAATGATCACAAGAATCAACAACGCAAACTTCTTACAAAGCGAGTATGTTCCTTATGACCTTGCATTCAAAATGGCTGTACCAACAAATGGAGTTATAGCAAAAGTTGTAGCAGCAGACCAAATCATAGGTAAACAAGAGAGTCCTACAAAGGTTGAATATTCTTCTTATACAATAAAGAATGATGAAAACGAAGATACCGGAATTGAGATAGTAGCTGAGGAAGAAGTTACAGCTATTATTGACGGCACATTTGACTTCGCAGGCAAACAAGCAGACGGCAAAACAGACAAATTCGAAAAACTTACTGTTAACACTGAAATTTCGGTTGAGACATACCAAACATTAGCTGTTAAAGTCAACATCACAGACGAAGAAAAAGAAGGCTGGTATGTTGCTTATGCAACAATCGACGATGAAGAAGTTCCTGTATACGACGGCAATGTAGTATTGTTACAGAATAATGTCAGCACTAACGAAGCTCAAGAAATCCAATTCGTTCTTGCAACAGCTGCAAGTATTGAATCTGAGAGAGATGCAGTTGCTCCAATCTCAGCCGGCACAGGCGGAAGAGTTGTAGTTGACGGCGGAATAATCTCTGAAGGCAAATTATATGCAGACACAGCATCTAGTTCAGCTGATACTATCACAGTTACACCTATCCCTGATAAAGGCTATGAATTAAGCTCTTGGGAAATAGACGGAGATCCTTTAGTTTGGAAAGGAGACACAAATACAGAATACTACGAATGGAATACTTCTAGTGGTCTTTATGCTAAACTTGCAGACACTAATGACGATAAAGCACGCACTAACTTCATAGGTGATTATGTCGATAAAAATGGTGTAATCTACAAAGACACAGATCAAAAAGAGCCTGTTACTGTAGACCTCGAAACTGTTGTAACTGGCGATGCTGCTAAAACAGAGGTAGAGTTCGTTGTTACTGACGAAGACGGCGTTGAGACAAAAATGAAAGCAGAAGGCGCTACATACGACACAGTAACAATAGAGAATATCACAAGCAGAAGATTCACTGGCATTAAAGCTAACTTTGTAAAAGTTGCAGATATCGTTTCACTTGATATCGCATCAGAAGAAGGCGGTACTGTAAGCCCGGCCGGAACTCAACAAGTTAAAAAAGACGAGACAGTTTCAGTTGTTGCAACTCCTATGGCTGGCTACAAATTCGCAGGCTGGAAGGTAAACGACAGCTTACAAGCTGATGCAACATCACCAAAACTCGAAATTACAGCTTCAAGCAATACAACAATCAGAGCTACATTTGCTCCAATCGGAACAATCAAGAACATAAATGTTGGAGATAAAGGTCTTGTTTATGAGATCAACGATCCAAACGCAGCATATGTAGTTTACAATTCAAAAGAAACTGTTGCAGCAAAAACAGTTATTGTTAATGCTACAGGAATCACAGAAGACACAGTATATAATGTAACATTAGATAATCTTATACTCGCAATCAACGAGAGCAACGAAGCTCCTGTAACAATTTACAACCCAACAGAATTTAAAGTAACAGTAAACTTTAATATCGTTGGCGGAATCTACCTCATTTCAAGAAGAGGCGGTATCGCAGTTGAGGGAAGCAACATTGATGTTAACTTCTCAACAGACAGCAAAGCATTCATTTTACTCGAATCAACACAATCAGGTAATGACGAAGGTTTAGGTGCAGCTGTTAAATTAGTCGGCTCAAGCACAGCAAACTTTGCTACAGCAGCAGGCACAACAGCAAGCAAAGCTGTAGTAAGCTATCAAAAATATGACTTTGCAGAAGGCTTCAAACAAGCAGCTAAATTCGGCAACGACACATTACGAGTTTGCTTGACAAACGACGCAGTTGAATCAACATTAAGCGTTTATGCAACAAGTGCTAAAGATAATTTCACTTTAGCATCAGGCGACCTTAAATCAGACGCTATTATGACAGAAGAAGGTTTAGAGATAGAGTTTAAAAACACAGTAGGTACTGCAAAATTAGACTATGTTGTAATCAACGGCGAAGCACAAAGCGCATCTTGGATAGACGAAAATGGAACTTGGAAAACAACTGTTCCTTACAGCGTATTAGACACAGAGGTTGAAGCTGTTTACGCTGGTGAAGATGCTAAAGAACTTTATGTTGTATTTGAAAGTGCTACAAACGGTAAATTAGCACAAACAGGAAGCATGCAAGTGTTTGATTCTGCTGAATTCAATGTAGCAGCTACAGCAAACCCAGGTTATGTTGTATCAGGCTTTGAGTTAAAAGCTTCAGCCAAGATATTTAAGGAACAAAATAGAGAAGACGGTAAAGATTATGGCTGGGAAGCTACAGAATCAACTGCAACTTACCTCTTTGGAGACAAAAACAAAGCTGCAAACAATACAAACATAGCATTAAGTGATATTTTAAATTTGGGGGATACTGCTATATCTGGTGCAACAATATTCATCACACCATTATTCGAAGAGGCTACAGTTTACAACTTTGTAATGAATGTAAGCACAAGTGATGCAAGCATGGGTTCAGTTGAAATCGTTACTCCGGAAGATTACGTTGCAGATGAGAACGGTAATGTTTTAGTAGAACAAGGCGGAACATTCGAAGCTAAAGCTATCTCAGCTGAAGGCTATGAGTTCAAAGGCTGGAATATTGACGGCGTAGCAGTTTCAGACAGCGAAGCAATCAAAATTGTAAATATAAACGAAGATTATATGATCACAGCAATCTTTGGTGAGCCAAGCACACCGGTAGATCCAAGTGAGCCAAGCGATCCAAGT
>JAUMXZ010000126.1 GCA_030528905.1 Clostridia bacterium
AGCGCCACCTTGCCAAGGTGGAGGTAGCGAGTTCGAGCCTCGTCATCCGCTCCATTTTTTTATCTAAGTTTATGCGGTGCCATGGCCAAGCGGTAAGGCAAAGGTCTGCAAAACCTTTATTCCCCAGTTCAAATCTGGGTGGCACCTCCATTATTTAAAGCAAAGGGTAGTAATTAACTTACTCTTTGCTTTATTTACTTTTTGTGATAAATAGTGGAAAATGTATTTTATATTTGATATAATAGTAGAAATATTATAATTCAATAAAAAGGAGGTATGGCTTAAGCGTTTGATGCTTAGGCTTGAAATATGGCAGAAAAGAAAGAACAAAAATCTGTAGGACAAAGTCTTGATGATATAATTGCAATAAGAAGACAAAAGCTACAAAATCTAAGAGAGAAAGGCCAGGACCCGTTTGAAGTTACAAAGGTCGAGCCGGATATACACGCACAAGAAATCAAAGATAATTTTGAAGAACTTGAAAATAAAGATGTCTGCATTGCAGGAAGAATTATGAATTGGCGAAAAATGGGCAAGGCAAGCTTTCTTGACATAGTAGATAAAAGCGGAAGAATACAAATATATCTTGGAATCAATGATGTCGGAGAAGATGTATATAAAGGCCTGTCAGATTGGGATATAGGTGATATAGCTTTGGTTAAAGGCTATGTTTTCAGGACAAAAAGAGGAGAAATATCAATACACGCAAAAGAAGTACAGCTTTTATCAAAATCACTTTTACCAATGCCTGAAAAACATCACGGCTTACAAAATACAGATCTAAGATATCGTCAAAGATACTTAGACCTAATTGTTAATCCTGAAGTAAAAGATACATTTATAAAAAGAAGCAAGATAATACAGTCTATAAGAGCAGACCTTGATAAGCTTGGTTTTATAGAGGTCGAAACACCGATTCTTAATACTATTCCGGGAGGAGCTAACGCAAGACCGTTTATAACTCACCACAACAGCCTTGATATAGACTTATATCTGAGAATAGCACCTGAGTTATATCTTAAAAGGCTCATAGTGGGCGGAATGGAAAGAGTATATGAAATAGGAAGACTGTTCAGAAACGAAGGAATGGATGTAAAACATAATCCGGAGTTCACCACTATAGAGTTATATCAAGCTTACACTGATTATTTTGGAATGATGGATATAACAGAAACATTGATAAAAAATGCAGCCAAGAAGGTGTGTGACAGTTTAATAATAGACTATCAGGGAACACAGATAAACCTTGAAGATAAGTTTGCAAGAGTTTCAATGATAGATGCGGTAAAGGAAAAGACCGGAATAGACTTCGGTGAATTTATAGGAGATAATGAAAAGGCAATACAAGCAGCAAAAGAGCTTAATGTTGAGCTTGAGAATCAGAAGACCTGGGGAGATATACTGATGCTTATGTTTGAAGAGAAAGTAGAATCAACCCTGGTTAATCCGACATTTATTTACGATTATCCTATAGAGTGCTCACCGCTTACGAAGAAGAAAAAAGACTGTCCGCTGTTAACATACCGATTTGAGCTTTTTGTATGCGGAAGTGAGCTTGCCAATGCATATTCAGAGTTAAACGATCCGATAGATCAAAAAGAAAGATTTTTACATCAAATAGCATTAAGAGAAGCAGGGGATGATGAAGCGAATATGATGGACAGCGACTTTGTCACATCTCTTGAATATGCTATGCCGCCTACAGGTGGTATGGGAATGGGAATAGACCGTTTAGTAATGCTTTTGACAAACAGTGCGTCGATAAGAGATGTTCTGCTGTTCCCAACAATGAAACCAGTAAAATAATAAAGTAAGTAAAATCAATGGTTTTATAGATTAGAAAACAAAATTTACGACAAATTTACGACTAAAGTAAAGAGAGCACGTTCAAATAGAACCTCAAAATAAAAGAGGTTCTATTTTTGTATGTAATAGTTAAGTTTATTTAGAAAG
>JAUMXZ010000127.1 GCA_030528905.1 Clostridia bacterium
ACTTAAAATATCAACGCTATTATTTTTATCTTTTAATAGATTTCGTGCTGAAATAGATAAGTCTGATGACTTAAATGTTTTGGTAAGAACATCTACAGTAAAACGATGGTTGATGTCTTCAACAACTCGGTTTATGGCACTGGTAAGTTCACCATTTTCGTATAGCTTTATAAGATTTCTAAAGTGACTTCCGTGCTGATAATATTTAAGTGAATGTTGGATGTTTCTTGCTATAGCTGTGTCGATATATTCGTTAGTTTTCTTTGTGTCTGAAAACGGAGATTCTTCGTTGTAGTTCACACCGCCCAAACTCATTGTTCCACCAAAACGAATATATTCATCTATGCCTTTGATACCAAGTACATCTTCGAATTCACGATAAGGAATAAATGTTGTATGAAGTGTGATGCAACGGTCATACAGTTCTTCACTTTCAGTGAATAAAAATCCAAGTGAATCTGTACCTGAAAGAACAATTTTCATACCGCAGGCCGCATATATGTCAGAGAACAAAGCGGCGCCTTCGATAAAGTCTTCCATCAGTGTTACTTCATCGATAAACACATATTTATAACCCTGTTTTTCAAGATATTTAATATCCTTATTTAAGCTCGAAAGGTCATCTGAAGTTTTGACTTGTATAAATGCAGATTTCTTAAAATCACTTTCGCTCATATCAGCGATAATCTGTCTAATTAATGTGGTCTTACCGGTGCGGCGCAAACCATAAAGAACAAACACCTTATCTTGATGACCACCATAAATATACTCATGAAGTTTGTTGTAGCATTCTCTCTTTTTATATTTCTTTACAGGAGATGCATATTTTTTCAACTGTTCTCCAATACGAATATATGTGTTGAAATCATGTGAAACGGATTTCTTTGGTGACGGAACGTCTAATCGTTTTAATTCTTTTAATTCTTTTTCTAATGTTCTGCGTTTTTCGATTTGTGCTTTTAATTCATCCACTTCATCAAAACTCACATATGTTTCCTTAACCTTGCCGTCACGTTTTGCACGATGATAATAATATACTTTATCTTTAATAGTTTTCTTAGAGACACTTCCTGATGGGAGAGTGGCTATTTCACGTTCTATGTCGATTATTCTTTGCATAATATCAGTAGTCATAAAAACACCTCCAATTATTAGTTATACCCTATTATACCCTAATTATACCTAAAAGTCAAGGGTATAACAAAAAATGAATTCTATTCAAGAGCAAAGGAATGGTTTTTTTGTTGCGAAAAGTGTTGAAAATAAGCGGTTTTTCTCTTTGTATTCTTCGATAAATATTTACGAGTATAAATTCCTCATTCAAGGATAGTTATACCTCAGAAAAAGAATAAGCACATAAAATGAACACTTTTATCAAAAACAAACGGTTGTCAAGACTAAGTCCTGGCAACCGCATTTTTTTATGCTTATTTATTTTGGGAATCAACATATACTTCTAATAATTTTTCTGCATATAATTGTTCTTTCTCATCGAGTTTAGAGAGTAGTTTTGTGACTGTATTGTTTTGCTTATTCTCTTCCATACCAAATAATATATAATCAGCAGACACATCTAACGACTTACACAATGCGATAAGTGTTGCCAAGGATAATCCAGTAGCACCACGCTCCAACTGACTAAAGTTTTTAGCGCTCATATTTATCATTTCGGCAACTTCAGCTTGAGTATATCTTTGAGCCTTACGTGCCTGTCGAATGCGTTCACCAATTAAACCATAATCATACAAATTAGTTTTCATTTCACCACTTCTCTCTTTCAAACTCTATCTGTAATATATAGTTTATCCCATATGGCATTGAATATAAACAAGGCATAACAAAGATATATCTATGTAGCACATTGACTGTTGTAGGCAAATGTGTTATTATAATAGATAATCACAATTAATTATGTTACAATGTAAAAAAAGAATTACAG
>JAUMXZ010000063.1 GCA_030528905.1 Clostridia bacterium
TAGCTTTCAACACCTGGTTGATTAAATGGATTTACTCCAAGTAAGTAACCGGAAATTGCACAAGCTTTCTCGAAGAAATAGATCAAATATCCGAGTTCTTCTTCTGAAACTTCTTCAACTGATACTACTATATTTGGAACTTGTCCATCGCAGTGTGCTAAGACAGTTCCTTCGAAAGCTTTTCTGTTTACAAAAGACACTGTTTTTCCTGATAAGAAGTTAAGTCCATCTACATCTGTTGGATCTTCTTCTATTATTATGTCTTTTTTAGGTTTCTCTATTAAAACTACTGTTTCAAACAGATTTCTCATTCCGTCTTGTATATACTGACCCATTGAGTGCAAATCTGTTGAGAATATAACAGATGCCGGGAATATACCCTTCTTATCTTTACCTTCACTCTCGCCGTAAAGTTGTTTAAACCATTCGTTCATCATTGAGAAGCAAGGCTCATAGCTTACTAATATTTCAGTAGTTTTGCCTTTATTATAAAGAATATTTCTTGTAGCTGCATATTTATAACAATCATTTTCTGCTAACACAGGATTATTATAAGCTTTCATAGCTTCTCTTGCGCCCAACATCAGTTTGTCTAAATCTGCTCCGCTTACTGCGATTGGTAAAAGACCAACTGCTGTTAATACTGAGAAACGGCCTCCGATATCATCAGGAACAACAAAAGTTTCATAGCCCTCTTCATCTGCTAATTTCTTTAATGTTCCCTTTGCTTTATCTGTTGTGCAGTAGATTCTCTCTTTTGCGCCTTCTTTTCCGTATTTTTCTTCTAAGAATTTTCTGAATACTCTAAAGGCTATTGCAGGTTCTGTTGTAGTTCCTGATTTTGAAATCATATTGATTGATACATCTTTACCCTCACAGATTTCCAAAAGTTCGCTTAATGCTGTTGAGCTGATTGTATTTCCTGCAAAATATATATCAGGTGTATCTTTTTTCAATGCATTGTAATTTGGTGATTTTAAAAACTCAATAGCAGCTCTTGCACCCAAATAAGATCCGCCTATACCGATTACGATAAACACATCTGTATTGGATTTAATTTTTTCTGCAGCTTTTTTTATTCTTGCGAATTCTTCTTTATCATAATTTTCGGGAAGGTCCACCCAACCTATAAAGTCATTTCCTAAACCTTTGCCTGAATGAAGAAGTTCATGAGCTGTTTTTACTTGAGGAGCTATTCCCTCATATTCAGTATTGCTTATAAACTGACCTAAATGTTTTCCTATAAATTTAGTAGCCATAAAATAAATACCTCCTTAAAAATAAAGACTTAACCACATAGAATATTTTACAATATATTTTAGAATATTGCAAGGCAATAGTTAATCTTTTTAACTTTCTTAATAAAACTTTTAAAATTTAAGCGATATAACATTACATATCATACTGTTATATCGCTTTTTATTATATTGTATTATTTTATTCTATTATTTCAATACAGTTTCTTTTGCAAACCTTTACACATTCGCCACAGCCGGTACATTTACTTGAGTCTACTTTTGCCACAAAATTTTCCACTTTTATAGCCCCAAATTCACAAGCTTTAACACACATCATACAGCCTATACAGCTGACCTTACAAGCTTTTACCGCTTTAGCTCCTTTATCATGGTTTGAACATCTTACTATAGCCTGTTTTTTAACTTCAACAATAGATATTAAATTCTTCGGACATACTTCTTTACAAGCCTGACAGCCTTTACATTTATTCATATCTATAACCGATACTCCATTTACTATACTTATGCCGCCAAATTCACAAGCTTTAACACAGTCGCCAAAGCCTAAACAGCCATAAGTACACTCGCCTTTTCCTCCATACATCAATGAAGCTGCAAGGCAGGAGTCAATACCCTGATAAATCATACTGTCCTTTGTATTTTCGCAAGTTCCGTTACAATGCACTACTGCTGCTTTTTTGACCATTTCTGCGCCCTCAACCCCGAGAATTTCTGAGGTTTGTTTAGCTACTTCTTCACCACCCGGTGAACATAATCCCGGTTGAGCCTTACCCTGAGAAAGCGCTAAAGCATAGCCAGAACAACCTGAATATCCACAGGCTCCACAGTTTGCACCGGGTAAAATCTCTTCTATTTGCTCTGCCTTCTCATCTTTTGGCACAGCCATAACTATAGATGCTATTGCCAAGCCTAAACCTGCTATGAGTCCTATTACCGAAACAATTATTATCGGAAGCATTATCTCACTCATTTTACACCTCCGAGCATTCCATCAACTATTCCCTGGAAACCTAAAAATGAAACCGCTACTATTGCTGCTGCTACTAAGGTAATCGGTAAACCTTTCATCGTTTCAGGTATGTCACTGTGTTCCATCTTCTCTCTTATTCCTGCAAACAATACCATTGCTACTAAGAAACCTACTCCTGATCCAAATGCGTTTACAAGCGATTGTAAATATCCGAAGCTTGCATCTGCAGCTCCTCTTTCGATTACTAACATTGTTACTCCAAGTACAGCACAGTTTGTGGTTATAAGCGGTAAATATATTCCCAAAGAACTATATAAAGACGGAATATATTTCTTTAATACTATTTCTACAAGCTGTACCAAAGCGGCTATTATCAATATAAAAACTATTGTCTGTAAGTATGCAAATCCGTTTGGCTCTAATATGTACATATGTATAGACCAGGTTACTGCCGTTGCGAGTACCATTACAAATGTAACAGCTACGCTCATTCCTGTTGCTGTGTTTACATTTTTTGATACGCCAAGAAACGGACATACTCCTAAGAATTTGCTTAAAACATAGTTCTCTGTAAGTATAGATGCTAAAAATATTGCAACTAAGCTTTGTATCATCTATCTCTCTCCTTTATTACAAGTCTTTTGACAAGCTTCTCCTAACGGACACGATGCACAAGCCAAATCTTTATTCTTATTTTTCGGTTGGTTATCTTTATCTTTATCTTTTTGTCCTATTTTATTTGCCAAAGCTATCAATAATCCAAACACAAAAAATCCACCCGGCGGTAAGATAAATATTAGCATTGGCTCCACAAACCCTTGGGTTATCGGTATTGAAAATAATGTACCTGCCCCAAATAATTCCCTTATCGCGCCCATAAGAAGCAGTGCAACGGTAAAGCCTATTCCCATACCTAAGCCGTCCAGGACTGATGGCAGCACCTTATTTTTTCGCGCAAACATTTCTGCTCTGCCCAAAATAATACAGTTTACTACTATTAACGGTAAAAATATGCCCAGTGACTGATCCAGTGAAGGCGTATATGCCTTTACTACCATCTGCACTATTGTAACAAAGCCTGCTATTATTGTTATAAATGCCGGTATTCTTACTTTATCCGGAATAAAATTTCTAAGTGCTGCTATTGTTGCATTAGACCCAATCAATACAAATGTAGTCGCTGCTCCCATTCCTATAGCGTTTGATGCTGATGTGGTTACAGCTAAAGTTGCACAAGTTCCCAAAAGTAATTTCAAAACCGGATTTTCTTTGATTATTCCACTTGTTAATACTGAAAGTAACCCCTTTGATTTCATTTTCTCACCCTTTATTCAGATATATTTTTATATTGTTCCAAAGCACTGTTGACTGCATCGGTAACTGCATTTGTAGATATTGTTGCTCCTGTAAGAGCCTGTATTTGCCCATCCTGAGCAGATGATTTAACTACCGAAAAGCCTTCATCAGGCACAGATGATTTATACTGCTGTGTAAAAGTTTCTTTTTCGGCGTTCGCGCCAAGGCCCGGAGTTTCATTTTGGGAAAGAATTACCACTCCTGTAACTTTATCATCCTTACTGCTAATGCCGGTCATAACAGATATATCTCCGCCATAACCTTTAGCACTTGTTATAAACGAATAACCTATTACTTCTCCGCTTTCATCTTTACCCACATAATATGTACTATCGCCGCTTTTTATTTCTTCAAACTCCTTAGCCTGACTCAAAACCAATTTACAGGAATCACTTTTCTTCTGCTCCTCCTGTTTTGCTATTGTATCTTTAGTCAAACTGTTTATAACAACTAAACACGCTGTTACTATCATACAGATAAGAAAGAGAGTTATACACGGAACTAAAATATCTTTAGCCTTCATTTTTTGCATTTTTCTTCTCCTTTCCAAAGCTTCTTGGAGTTGTTATTTTTTCTATATGCGGTACTAAAATATTCATTATAACTATTGAGAACGAAACTCCCTCAGGTAACGACCCAAATTCTCTTATAAGCACGGTTATCAGACCGCAGCCTAAGGCAAAAATCACCTTGCCGCTTGTTGTCAGAGGACTTGTTACATAGTCTGTTGCCATAAATATAGCGCCTAACATTACGCCACCTGATAATATTGCATAAACCGGATCGGATCCAAAAAGATAAGACAGGATAAATACAGTTGCTATAAAGGTAAGCGGAATAATTGGAGAGATGACCTTTTTAAATACTAAATATACTCCACCAATTATAAGTGCTATGGCACAAGTTTCTCCAAGGCATCCTGCTCTTGTTCCCAAGAACATTTCAAGGTAACTTGGCATCACCCCTGAATTTGATGCTGCAACAAGTGGTGTTGCTGATGATACTGCATCAGCTGTATTATTATAGAAAAACGGTTTTACCCAAGTTGTCATTGCTGTTGGGAATGACACCATCAAGACAATTCTTGCTGTCAAAGCAGGGTTTACAAAGTTTTGACCAAGTCCTCCAAACATCTGCTTTACTACTACAATAGCTACTACCGAACCTACTACTGCGATAAGCGGATTTATCGTTGGAGGCAGATTAAATGCTAATAATATACCTGTAACAACAGCGCTTAAATCGTCTATTGTATTCTCTCTTTTCATCAATTTTCTGCATATGTATTCTGCCAAAACACAGGATAAAACACATACAGCAATTAGCATAACCGCAGATAGTCCGAAAAATATTCCCGATGCTATTACAGCAGGACAAAGAGCAATTATGACATCTAACATTATTTTTCTTGTCGTTACCTCACTTTTTAAGTGAACAGACGACGATACAAAAAACTTACTCAATTTATCATCTCCCGTTATTGTGATTTTCTTACTAAGGCTTTTCCCATTCTTATTGACTGGACAAGATTTCTTTTTGCCGGACAATTATATGCACAGCATCCACATTCCATACACGCCATTATGTCATATTTTTTAAGTCCTTCAACATCTTCTGCCTGAGAGTATTTTTCAAGCATAGTAGGCATTAAATTCATAGGGCAGGAGCTTACACATTTGCCGCAGCGTATACAAGCTGTCGGCTCCATCAATTTTGCATCTTTTTCATTAAAGGCTAAGATAGCATTGTTCTGCTTTAAGACAGGTGTTTGATCGTCAATAAGCGCAATACCCATCATCGGTCCGCCCATTATTATCTTCTTAGGCTTTTCTTTATATCCTCCGGCAAATTCTACAATATCTTTTATCTTTGTTCCTATCGGCACTATTATATTCTTAGGATATTGTATCGCAGAGCCATCAAGAGTTATCCTCTTATTTATAAGCGGCATACCGGTTTTTAAATAAGTTGCCAAAAATGCTACAGATGTTACATTCATAACAAGACAACCAACGTCTAACGGCAGCTTACCCTGAGGCACTACCCTGTTTGTACAGACCTTTATTGTTACTTTTTCTGCGCCCTGAGGGTATTTGCTTTTAAGCTTTAATACTTTTACTCTATCATCTGCATCTGAACTTTCGTTCTCTGCTATGTCTGTAAGAATTTTTACAGCTTCGGGTTTATTGTCTTCAACCGCTATTATAACCCTGTCTATGCCAAGAATTTCTTTTATTGCGTATATTCCCGACATAACTTCCCAGGAGTTTTCAATCGCTTCGCGGTAATCTGTTGTGATATATGGTTCACACTCAGCCAAATTGACTATCATCGTATCGACTTTTTTTCCGTCAGGTATATTCAATTTAACGTGAGCCGGAAAACCTGCTCCTCCAAGACCGACAAGTCCGGATGCTCTGACCGCTTTAATTAAGTCATCTTTATTTTCTACTTTTGGCGGCTTTATTCCTTCATAAACTTCTGATTTGCCGTCTGATTTTATAGTTACTGCCTGTACAGACTGGGCATTAGGAAGTCTTATTTCATCAATTTTTGTTACTGTTCCTGATATACTTGAATGTATCGGAGCAGACATAAATTTATCTGTATCGCCTATGATTTGACCAATTTTTACCTCGTCACCTTTTTTTACAACCGGTACACAAGCTGCTCCTATGTGCTGAATCATCGGAATTACTACTTCTTCAGGAGTAGGCATTACTACAGATTCCATATCCTTTGTGTTTTTTCTGTGTACTACATTTGCTCCGCCGTGACTGCGGAATGGTTTTTTCGGAAATCTCATTATTCAAATCCTTTCAATGTAAATTTTTTTTATTTTTTAGATTTTTAGCTGTGTTTATATTTTTAAAATTTAACACCGGTAAAACTATTTTTAACATCATCCCGGTCAAACAGCCTGTTAAAACTGAAAATATTATTAAAAACGGAATATAATAGTACATATCAGATGATACTAATACACATATTACCGCATATTGTGTCATATTATGACACAACGCTGAACATATACCTATGAAGATGAAGCTTATGTTGTAATCACTGTTTTTTTGTTCAAGCTTTTTCTTTAAAGCAAACAGTAAATATGCTACTAATGTACTCACAAATCCACCGGATATACTCATCATAAACGCCATTGTACCTCTTGTTATCAGCACAAAAAACGATTTCACAACGGAAATTGCCAATGATGGGAAAAGTCCTATATAGTAACTTGTATACATTGTAACCACATTAGACAGTCCTATCTTTGCACCCGGCGGCATAAATGCGAATTGCGGAATTAAGCCTTCCAAAAAAGATAAAACTACTGCTACTACACAGCCCATTGATATAAATGCCATCTTAAATACGCGTTTGTTTGTGTTCATCATACCTCAACATCATCCGGTAACAATAATATCAGACTCCTTATCAGATTTAATTTTCACTGAAACTCTTGCCGGCAGACATATTGCCGATTGACCATTTTCTGTAATCTTACCTGTATTTATACATACCTTATCAGGACAATCAGAGTGGACAAAAGAAACTCCGTCACTTTCAACTAATAATAAAACATTATAGTCGTCATCAAGTTCTAAATAATAACTCTTGTCTATATCTTTAAGATTTATGTCATATATAACACTTGAATCTTTTGTAACGACGGCTCTTTTAGTCTGATTGTCTTCGCCGTTACTTTTAATATTATTAAATATCAGCATTAAAACTGCTGCTGACAGCAGAAAAAAAACAAGTATTACATCTAATCTTTTTATATACTTCATAGTTCTAACTTTTTTATTGAGTATTGATGCGCTGCAGGCTCAAAATTATCAAAAATGCCGTCTGTTACATATATATTTTTGTCTTTTAACACAAATACTGCCTGTGCGTTATACTGCTTTAAAACTTCTTTTGAATTTTCTACTCCCATAACAAAACAAGCTGTTGATAATATTTCTGATAAAACTCCGGTTTGAGAAACTACCGTAACAGACATAAGCTCATTCTCTACCGGATAGCCTGTATCCGGGTCTAATATATGATGATAAATGGTGTCATCTTCATTAAAGTACTTCTCATATAAACCTGATGTTGCTATATAGCCTTTATTAAGCCGTATATTCCCTATTGTTGAGTAATTGCCTTTCATCGCTTCAAATGGATCTTTTATTGCAACAGTCCACTCTTTTTTATCTTCTGCACTATATAAGCCTATGGTTCCTCCGACTGAAATTACCGCATCATCAACATTGTTTTGACTATATATTTCAATCGCCTTATCACACCCATAGCCCTTACCAACAGCACCTAAATCAAGACCTGTATATAGGTTATCTA
>JAUMXZ010000128.1 GCA_030528905.1 Clostridia bacterium
CTTCTGTTATCAAGTGGCATATCCTCCACCTTTGCTGATGACAACAAAAAAGTGGATGAAACCTTAGAGCAAACAAATTCATTGGGTGAAATCAACGGCTATCTTGCCGGAAACGCCCATAATGTAAAACAATTATATACAGACCAAAAAATTCTACATCCCACCGTTGGACACACATTTGCTGCTGAACGAGGAAATAACCTTATCGACTCATTAAAAGGAGCAAACACTACTGTAGTTGGTGATGATTTTGTAAAAAACGGCCCGGATAGAATGATAATTAACCGTAATGGTAGTATTACTTGGATACAGGATAAATATTACTCAACTGCTTCTCAAAGTGTAAACGCTGCCTTTGATGATGTTACGGGTCTTTATCGTTATGTTAATGCAGACGGAACGCCAATGAAATTAGAAGTTCCATCCGACCAATATGACAAAGCCGTAAAGTTAATGAGAGATAAAATCCAAAACGGTTCGGTTGCTAATGTTACTAACCCTGATGAAGCAGTTAATATCGTTAAAAAGGGCGGTTTGTCGTATAAACAAGCTGTTAATTTGGCAAAAGCCGGAACTGTTGAATCTCTTGCTTATGATTCTGTAAACGGTGTAGTTTCTGCCGGATATGCCGCCGGAATAAGTTTTGCAATTGACTATACCTGTTGTGTATTGAATGGCATTGACTCAAAGACTGCATTAAAAAATGCCGGATTTAACGGTTTAAAAACAGGTGGAACAGTCTTTGCTACATATGTAATCTCGAGTCAACTTGCCAAAACAGGACTTACTAATGCACTCGTCCCGACATCTGAGGCAATCGCAAAAGCATTGGGAAAAGATGTATGTGAGGCTATACTATTAAAAACAGGTGTCAATACTGCCGGTATGTCTACTGCTACCATTACTGCAAACACGGCTAAAATTTTATCAAAAGAATTGATTGCTGATGGTGTTTTGATTGTTGTTTTAACAGGAAAAGATGTTACCGACCTCTTCAGAGGAAGAATATCTAAAGAAGAAATGTTAAAAAATCTTTCTGTGTCCGTAATAGGTGTTGCTATGGGTACAGTTGGTAGTTATGGTGGTGCTGCTGTGGGTACTTGGGTTGCTCCCGGTGCCGGTACTGTTATTGGAAAAGTTGTTGGTGGTATTTTAGCCGGAAGTTTAAGTTCGTTTGCTGCTGAAAAAATTATAGGTCATTTCTACGAAAGTGATGCCGAAGAAATGTATAACATTATTTATAATGAATTTCTTCAGTTATGTGATGACTACCTTGTGTCCGAAGCTGAAGCAAAGACCCTTACAGATAGTTTGAAATCAAAACTTTTAGGTGATACTTTAAAGGATATGTATGCTTCTGAGGACAGAGAAAAATTTGCACACGAATTACTTGACCCTTTATTTGTTGAAATGGCTAAGAAACGAGAAAAAATAACCATTCCATCTGAAGAGGAATTAAGAAACGAAATGAAAAATGCTCTTCAAGGTGTCGTATTTATTCATTGATTGGTGGTGTGAAATATGAAAAAGAATCACAAACAAATCTTAACCGATTATGAAATTGTTGCTGAAGAAGTTAAGACTGACGAAATATCACTTTCCGAACCGATGACATTGGCTGAATTAAGAGAAGTTTTAATGCAAATGTCTACTATTCTTGAAGAAAAAATTGAGGAAAACATTTATGTGATTTCTGCTAATTCAGGAAAAGCAACTTCCAACGGTGCTATATTGGTAATCGAGCTCGGAAAAGAAAAAATATATATCTCCGGTTATGCAAAAGAGGGTTTAATAAACCAAAAGACATTTGAAAAGGTTGTATCAAAACTAAAAAACAAATTATCTGTCACCGAAGAAAAACCTAAGAAAAATATAATT
>JAUMXZ010000129.1 GCA_030528905.1 Clostridia bacterium
AGTTTCCTTGGGGATGTGGATTATATGGCTTCATTTTCATCTGGAAAGTTAACTGTCAATAAGCAAAAGGCAAGTTTGGTTGCTCCAAACAAATCTTATTGGGTAACTGCAAGCAAATATCTAAAAGCGACCTTTAAGGACATAAATGGAAAGGTCATTAAAAACAAAAAGGTCAGTTTCATATTAAACGGCAAGACTTATAGTGCATATACCAATTCAAAAGGTTTGGCTAACATTAAAGTTAAGATAAGCACTGCAAAGACCTATATCGTCACAGTAAAATATGCAGGAGACAATGTTTACAGTTCGTTGAGCAAGTCCTTCAAGGTTTATGTCAAAAAGATCAAGACAAAGCTTAAAGTTAAAAACAGATCATATAAAAAATCCAAGAGGATTAAAAAACTGACTGCTGTATTAAAGACAAAAAGCGGCAAGGCAATCAAGGGCAAAAAACTTATTTTCACTGTAAACAAGAAGAAATATAAGGCAAAGACAAATAAAAAAGGAGTAGCTACCATAAAGGTAAAGCTCTCTAAAAGGAAAACATATAAGTTTACAGTTAGGTTTGCTGGGGATGGCTCTTATCTCAAGTCATCTAAAAAGGCCAAACTCAGAATAAGATGATTCTTCCTCTTCAATGCTATAATTTCTTTTATTTTTTCTCATTTTATTCTCTTTTTTATTTTATATTTTTTTAAATTGTCAAATATTTTAATCATATATTAATTACTTAATCAAGTAAAATTTATATTTATTAAATTATAATAGAAAACCTTTTTAATAATTATAATAATATATATTATTATAAAAATTTTTTCAAGTATATAGGTTGAGTTGTAAAAAATTTTTAGAAAAATGAGTTTTATACGAAATGAATTTATGTAGAGGTTTTATATTATGAAGCTTAATAAATTCACAGTCATTTTAGCTATTTTATTGATTTCAATAATGGCTATTGGGGCTGTAAGTGCGGAATCTGTAGATGATTCTGATGCTCTCGCTATAGATGAGGATGTTGGCGAGGTACAGGAATCTGTTGAACCTACAGATGTCGTCGAAGATGTAAGTACTGCAGATGCTATAGATGATGTAATTGCTACAGGCTCTGCAGAAGAGATTGTAAATGAAGAAAGTGGTGCTGTTCTAGCTGAAGATTCAGTTAGCTATGATATTGATGATGATAGCTATTCTACCTATTTCTATGAGAACGGTACTGCTAAAGAGATACTAAATCCTATGGGAGATTACTCCTTAAATATTGGTACTTTAAACAATAAGGATATTACAATTATCTCAGGTTCCAATATAAATATAATTGGTAAAGAAGGTGCAGGATTTATTAATAATGGTACTATCACTATAGGTGATAAAACTGATTATCCGGGTTCTATTGTTATTTCAGGTTTAACTTTCACCAACACTGATAAAAATGGTGTTATCCTTGAAGAAGGAACCAGTATTGTGGAAGTAAATAATAATAAATTTGATTTAACTTATTCTAATATCAATAATGCAATGCCTATTGTTAGTTATGGTTATGTCTATGGTGTAAATATCACTAACAATATTATTAATGTTGATAGTGCAGCAACTAACACTTATGGTATAGATATAATGATTTATAACCATGATGAAACAGGAGGTTGGGGAGACTGCGGTCTATCAAATCCAACTGAATTCTATATAGCTAATAACATTATTGATATTAAAACTGCTGAGTCTACAAATGTTGCTGAGGGTATGTATTTGGACACTATTACTAATTCAATAGTTAAAAATAATACAATAAAAGTTACTACTGTAGGAACAACTGTTAACTATGGTTTACAACTAGCAGACTCTTATGTTGCATTAAGTGA
>JAUMXZ010000064.1 GCA_030528905.1 Clostridia bacterium
CATAATCTATTTCCACGATATTATCGTATATATTTAAAATATCATTAACACCGAAGCTGCCGGCCATAATCAGAATAGTAGGTAATTTAGGATCAAAGTTTATATTACTCATAATAGATTCTTTATCGTGATAGCTATAAAAAGCCATATCAACAGGTATGCCAAACGGGTGAACAATATTCTTATCAACGCCCATTTTGACCATAAGCTCAACCATATCATTACTTGCAACAACGTAGCTATCGACATTTTTGTTTATCCAGGTTAAATGAGGGGCATAATCGGTTAAAATACATAAATGAGGGATGTCTATTTTTTTTGATTCGCGAAGATTTGAGATCATTTCCGCATTAAAAGGATGTGTTGTGACTATTATATCCGGGTTAAACTCTTTTATAACGGGCATAATCCACCTACTGATAAAGCCCATAATAAACGGAACAAAAGAGCCCATTTTCCGGTCTTTGTTAGTAGATTTATAAATTGAAGCAAAAACCTTTGGGGCTTTCTTCACCATTTGTTTATAGCCCTCAGTAACCGTTTTCTTAAGGACATGGCTTATATATTCAAGCGCATCAACAATTTCTACATTTACATCTTCCTGATGTTTTTCTATATATTTTTTCAAAGCCTGTGAAGCCCTCATATGTCCGGCACCGGTTGTAGCAGATAGTATTAGAATATTCAAATTTATCTCTCCTTTATTAAAGATAGTTTACAAGCATAATTATATCAATAAAGAAAACGATTAGCAACATCTAATATAATAAAAAACGGCATACAAGAACATTACGCTTTTGTATGCCGTTTATATTTATGATTATTTTACAACTAAGTTTACAAGTTTTCCGGGGACATAAATTTCTTTTAAAATATTCTTATTTGTGATAAGAGATTTTATCTTTTCCTGATTTTTACAGGCAGCTAAGATTTCGTCTTTACTCATAGAAGCATCGAGTTCAACCCTGTCTTTGAGTTTACCATTGATTTGAACAATAATAAGAACAGTAGATTTTTTACATTTACTTTCGTCATATTCAGGCCACTTTTCATATGCAACCATATCATTGAAAAGATTATTAAGGTTAGCAACTTCTTCAGTAACGTGAGGGGCAAAGGGGTTAAGCAGGATAGTAAAGACAGAGAGTTCCTTTCTTGTAATACTGCCAACTTCATATATATCGTTTAATAAAGTCATAAGCGAGGCAATAGCAGTATTAAATTTGAGGTCTTCTATATCGGAACTTACCTTCTTTATAGTAGTATTAAAATTATAAGAAAGTTTATCTCTTATAGAGTTGCCATCTATAAGTATATCGCTAAGGTTAAAGTATCGCTCGATAAATCTTCTGCAGCCTTTAATACTTGAAGAACTCCACGGAGCACTTTTTTCAAAATCTCCGATGAACATTTCATAAAGACGCATAGTATCAGCGCCATACTCATCGACTATCTCATCAGGATTTACCACATTACCTCTGGACTTACTCATTTTCTCGCCATTTTCGCCTAAGATCATACCGTGGCTTGTACGCTTAGAATATGGTTCAGGAGTATTGACAACACCTATATCGTACAAGAATTTATGCCAGAATCTGCTGTAGAGCAAGTGCAAAGTCGTATGTTCCATACCGCCGTTATACCAATCGACCGGCATAAAATAGTCAATAGCTTCTTTACTTGCAAAGTTATCATTATTATCAGGGTCTGTGTATCTTAGAAAGTACCAGGAAGAGCCGGCCCATTGAGGCATAGTATCTGTTTCTCTTTTAGCCTTGCCGCCACACTTAGGACAGGTAGTATTAACCCAGTCTGTGATATTTGACAGAGGTGATTCACCGGTATCTGTCGGCTCATATGATTCAACATCAGGCAGCTCAAGAGGCAAATCAGATTCATTCAGAGGAACAAAGCCGCATTTTTCACAGTAAACAATAGGAATAGGTTCGCCCCAGTAGCGTTGTCTTGAGAACACCCAATCGCGAAGTTTAAAGTTTACTTTTCTTGTTCCTATTTTTTCGTTTTCAAGCCAGGATATAATTTTTTCTTTAGCATCTTCAACAGATAAGTTATCTAAAAAGCCGGAATTTACCATAATACCTGTGTCACAGTCCACAAAAGCTTCCTTTGTTATATCTCCGCCTTTGACAACTTCTATAATAGGCAGTTCAAATTTTTGGGCAAATTCAAAGTCTCTTTGGTCGTGAGCCGGAACAGCCATAATAGCACCGGTTCCATATGAAGCAAGAACATAATCTGAAATAAAGATAGGTATTTCTTTATTATTTACAGGGTTAACAGCATAGACGCCGGACAGTTTAACGCCGGTTTTATCTTTAGCTATTTGCATTCTTTCAAAGTCTGATTTTTTAGAGCTTTCCAGCTGATAATTTTTAACTTGATCGATATTAGTGATTTTATCAGACCACTTATCAAGAAGTTTATGTTCAGGTGACATTACCATATAAGTAGCGCCAAACAGAGTATCAGGGCGGGTAGTATAAACTTCAATAATATCGCCTTGTGAGCTTTTAAATTTGACCTGAGCACCTTGAGAACGACCGATCCAATTTTTTTGCTGGGCCTTTACTCTATCAGGATAGTTAACTAAATCGAGATCATCAATAAGTCTTTGAGCATATTCTGTGATTTTGAGCATCCATTGAGATTTAGTTTTTCTAACTACTTCACTTTGACAGCGCTCGCACACACCATTAACAACTTCCTCGTTAGCTAAAACACATTTACAAGATGTGCACCAATTAACAGCCATTTCTTTTTTATAAGCAAGGCCGTGTTTAAAGAGCTGAATAAATATCCACTGAGTCCACTTGTAATATTTAGGGTCAGTAGTATTTATTTCTCTGCTCCAGTCAAAAGAGATACCTAAAGATTTAAGCTGGCTTTTAAATCTTTGGACATTTTTTTTAGTTACTTCACGAGGATGGATTTTATTTTTTATAGCAAAGTTCTCAGTTGGAAGGCCAAATGCATCCCAACCGATAGGATAGAGAACATTAAAGCCCTCGAGGCGTTTTTTTCTTGAGACTATATCAAGAGCAGTATATGAACGAGGGTGGCCGACGTGTAACCCCTGTCCTGACGGGTAAGGAAATTCTACTAAGGTATAATATTTAGGTTTAGAAGAATCCAACTTAGCCCAAAACACACCGGATTGTTCCCATTTATCCTGCCATTTTTTTTCTATATTTTTGTGGGTATACTTCAAAACAGTTAAGCCTCCTAATCAATTAAAATATCTGAAATGTCAATATCTTTGCCGTCTTTCCAGAGACGATCCAAGTCATAAAAATCACGGGCTTCCTCAGAAAAAACGTGGACAATAACACTGCCGTAATCGAGTAACACCCAGGAATTAGAGCGATGACCTTCGATATGGTTTACATTTATACCTTCTTGTTTAAGTCTGAATTCGACTTCATCAGCCAAAGCCTTAATTTGAGTACTGCTTGAGCCGGTTGCGATTACAAAATAATCAGCAAGGGTAGAAACTTCCTCGACATCAATAGCACAAATATCGTACGCTTTTTTTCCGTCTAAAGCTTTTACAGTTACTTTTACAATATCAAGTGGGGTCATTTTAAAACATCCTTTCTTAGTTAAACTTTTTTAAAATTTGATTATAAGCACAGAGTGTATCATTATGTATATATTTTTTTCTTAAAGACAAATCGTTTATACTAAAGGCTAATCCTTCCAAAGCACAAGCATCGAGGCCGTCATTTTTCAGTACTTCTCTTATTTTATCAACACCCCCATAATTTCGTTCTTCCGAGACAAAATCTGAAACGAAGATTATTTTTTCGAGTAATGACATATCAGATCTGCCGGTTGTATGAAACCTGATAGCGTTATAAACGTCATCATCATCTTCTTTTAAAACATATTTTACAAATAACGCACCTGATATAGAGTGCCAGAGCTTAGGAGTAGCTTTTTGTACATCATCAAGGATAAAATTATATTTGTTAAAGAGAGCTATATGTTGATCTTCTGAAAATTCTTTTGTAACATCGTGCACAAGACCGGTAAGGTAAGCCTTTTTCACATCAGCGTTATAAAGTTCTGCAAGTGACCTTGCACATTTTGCAACATTAAAGCTATGAAGCTTTCGATAATCAGACAGAGATTCTATAGCTTTTTTACAGATTTCTTCATTCATTGTTTTCACACTCCTTTTACAGATAAAGGTTATGTAATTTTATGTAATCTTTAACACCGGGATAAAGAAGTCCATCAACATCGCCTTGATTTTTTATAAGATTTCTTATCATAGTTGAAGATACATCAACAGTAGGACTATCAATCAATATAATTTTAGCATAATTAAATAAATTTTCAAGATGCAGTTTTTGTGAAGATAAGAGATCATAGCTTATATTTTCTCGCAAGAGTACGCACAAAGAGGCGTATTCAAGTATTTTCTGAGGGTTTTTCCAGGAGCAGAAGTTCATAAACATATCTGCTCCGACTATAAAGTAAAGATCAAAATCCGGATATAAGCTTTTAATTTTAAAAAGAGTATCAACAGTATAGCTTACACCCGGTCGACTGATTTCAATATCTGAGACTATAGTATTATCAAGATCGCCAAAAGCCAGAGTACACATATTAAATCTGTCCATAGGCAAAGCGTTGTGACTATTGTCTTTATTAGCAGTCATATTAGTGGGTATAATGATAGTTTTATCAGGATTTAAAAAATCCTGCACAGTTTTAAGAATAAAGCGGTGACCGTTATGAACCGGGTTAAAGGTTCCGCCAAACAGTAATAGTTTTTTTCTCATATATTATTTTTTAGGTAATTCTATCTTAGGCTTATCTTCATTTCTTCTGTAGAGTACAAATTTTGAGCCGATAGTCTGGACGACGATAGCATTTGTTTTTTGAGCAATTTCATTAGCAGCCTCAAGAACAGTTATTTCTGAGCTTTCAAGAACCTTACCCTTGATCAATTCTCTGGCAGTAAGCGCCTTATCAGCTTGAGTAATAATATTATCAACGATGTTAGATTTACCGACGATTAAGATAGTGTCTTCTTTTTGAGCAAGAGATTTCAAATATGCTCGTTGTTTACTGTTAATCATAAGAATCCTCCTGTAAAGTTTGAGATAATTTATAAGCAAATTCTCTTAAAGAATTTCCTCTATGACTGATTTTATCTTTTTCATTTCCGCTTATTTCAGCAAAAGTTTTTCGATCCCAGCGTTTTTTTGGTATAAATATTGGGTCATAACCGAACCCGTTATTTCCTCTTATGTCAAAAGCAATTCTGCCTTCACAAGTACCCTCAGCGGTTATAATTTTATCGGTTTTTGGGAAAACACAGCATATAGAAGATACAAATCGAGCCTTACGCTTTCTTTTTGGCAGACCTTGAAGTTTATCTAAAATGAGGTTACACTTATCCTCATCTGTAGCATTTTCTCCTGCATATCTTGCAGAATACACGCCGGGTTCACCATTAAGAGCATCTATCATAAGGCCTGAATCATCAGCAATAGATGGAAGGTTTGTAAGTTTAGCCATTTCTTCAGCCTTTATCTGAGCATTTCCAGCAAAGGTATCAGCAGTTTCCTCAGGGTCAAAATCAGCAGCATTTACATCATCTTTTGATAAAAGAGTTATACCTAAAGGCTCTAATACACGTCTGAATTCCTCAAGTTTATGGGCATTACCGCTTGCAAGAACAAATACATTTTGTTTATTATCATCTTCATTAACAGCCTCGTCTTGCAGATCTTCATCTGATTTATAATCATCACTTTCTTCATATTGCTCAGATGAAATTTCATCATTTGGAGATAAAACAAAATCCATATTATCCGGTAAAGCCTCGTTAGACTGTTCTTTATTAGCTTGTGCTGTGTCAGTATTGTAAATGTCATTTTCTACATAATCAGCTGTGTCATCAGAGGTTATATTTTCGTCTTGAACAACAGGTAATGAGGAAGAAGAGTATATTTCTTCTTCATTTTCTGACTGATCATTCTCAGCAGATATATCTTCTTCAATATAATCCAAATCAAACAGAGCACTTGCAAAGGCTTTGGGATTAAATTCCTGCAAGTCATCAATTTGTTCGCCGACGCCTATAAATTTAACAGGGACATTTAAAGTATCTTTTATAGATAATACAACACCGCCCTTAGCAGTACCGTCAAGTTTAGTTAAAATTATTCCGCTTATATCACAGGCACTTTGGAATTGCTTAGCCTGATTAACAGCATTTTGTCCGGTAGTTGCATCAAGAACCAATAAAGATTCTTTATCTGAATCGGGTAATTCTCTGTTGATGATACGGTTTATTTTAGCAAGCTCGTCCATAAGATTTTTTTTGTTATGCAATCTTCCGGCGGTATCACAAATTATTATATCCACATTTTTAGCTTTTGCAGATGCTATAGCATCAAAGACTACAGCAGCAGGGTCAGAGCCTTCGAGCTGTTTTACTATATCAACCTGTGCTCTGTTAGCCCATACTTCAAGCTGTTCTATAGCTGCAGCCCTGAAAGTATCAGCAGCGGCAAGAAGAACTTTTTTGCCCTGACGCTTAAAGTTAATAGCAAGTTTTCCTATAGTTGTAGTTTTACCTACTCCGTTTACGCCGATGACTAATATAACAGAAGGGGAGGTATTGATATTTAATTCTTCGCCGCCTTCAAGCATAATAGCAATTTGATCAATAAAAGCCTGTTTTAATTGAGCAGCATCTTTTATATGTTCTTTTTTAGCGTAAGTTCTGAGGTTATCGCAAATTTTAAGAGAGGTTTGAACCCCGACATCAGCCATTATTAGTGTTTCTTCGAGTTCTTCAAATAACTCCTCTGTAATTTTTTTACTTGGTTGAAAAACAGAATTTATTTGGTTTGATATACTGTCTTTAGTTTTTTTCAAACCTTGTTTTAATTTATCAAAAAAACCCATTTAATCACTTCCAATCTAATTCAAATTAAGTTTTGTAGAAATTTCGCTTGTATTTAGCTGCAAAAGAGAGGAAATACCTTTCTCCTGCATAGTGACGCCATATAATACATCTGCTTCCTCCATAGTGCCTCGTCTGTGAGTGATGGCAATAAATTGAGTGGAGCTGTTTATTCGTTTAAGATAAGTGATATAGCGCTCTATATTCAGATCATCAAGAGCAGCTTCGATTTCATCGAGCACACAAAATGGCGGAGGATTGACTTTCATTATAGCGAAGTATAAAACGATAGAAACCATAGCTTTTTCGCCGCCGGAGAGAAGTTCCAAATGAGAAACTACCTTACCGGGCGGTTTAACTTTTATATCTATGCCGCTGTTTAGTATATCATCTTCGTCAGTTAATATCAAAGAAGCCTTACCGCCGGAAAACAGCTCACAGAATATATTTTTAAAATTTTCATTTATTTCATAAAATTTCTCTTTAAATCTGTTTTGCATATCCGAAGTTAATTTATTGATTTGGGTTAAAAGTTCTTTTTTTGATCTGTTTATATCTTCTATTTGAGTTTTCATAAACAGATATCGTTTATTAACATCTTTATATTCATCAATGGAGGCTAAATTTATATGGCCTAAATTTTTAATTTTGAGTTTTATTTCTGCAAGTTGTCTTTTTGCAGTGGTGATATCTTCGATATTGATATCTAAAGCCTGGGCATCACTTTTAGTTAGTTCATATTCGTCCCATAAATCAGATATTATGTTATCATAATTTTTTTTAAGTACAGTCATTTGTTCTTCAAACCTGACTATATCCTGAGAGATTTCCTCGTGTTCTTTTTGTATTTCCTTTTCATTT
>JAUMXZ010000065.1 GCA_030528905.1 Clostridia bacterium
AAAAGTAGGTACTTTGATTGAAAAAATGATAACTTAAATGATTTCACTAAACACTTGATAGAAAGCCATAACTATGCAAGACCCGGAGCTACTAATGAAGAAACTCAAAAAACAACATTTGAAATGGTTAAATATGACAATCTGACTTCAATGCTGCTTGATTTGCGCGCAGGTAACATAAACTCATTTTATGTAAACTCAGAAACTGCAGCATATATCGTTGCTCAAAATGAGGATCTTGAAACCAGCAGTATTCCGCTTCAGAGAGTAGATTATTCTATGGCAACATTAAAAAGCAATACAGAGGTGTATGATATTTTAAATAAAGCTATTGTTGATATAAAAGCTGACGGAACAATGGATCAGATTATCAACAATTATCTAAAGGCCTATGAAACAAAAGACCCTGAGCCTATTGAAATGCCGATAATCGAAGGCGCACCGACATATAAGGTGGCAGTAACGGGAGATATGCCAACATTAGATTATGTATCCTCTGATGGCAAACCGGCCGGTTTTAATGTAGCACTACTTTCTGAGATATCAAAAAGAGCAAATGTTAATATAGAGCCTGTTGTAGTAGAAAGCGGCGCAAAAAGCTCTGCACTGTCTTCCAGCAGAGTTGACGCATTTTTCTGGATTTCTTCCACCTACTGTTCAGAACATCCGGAGTTTAAACACACTGAAAACCTGGAACAGATAATGTCAACTGAGCCGTATATTGCACTTGATATTGTGCTGATAAGAAAAAAATAAACAATAATAATCAATATAAATTTTTATTATAAATAGCCAACGCTCCGTGTTTTCGGAGCGTTTTTTTGTTGATTTAATAACATTTATTAACGGTTTGCTAACGCTTTGTGTGTTACTATAATAAAGTATAGGTATTTGTAATTGTATTGATAGTGAGAATAAAAAGGAATATTATGCTATATTATGTAAATTAGCATTAACTATAAAGCACATAACTGAATGTCTTTTGTAAAGCATATGATGTGAGGGTATCAAAGGAGGAAATGAAGAATGGAAAATAATTTATTTCGAAAGAAAAGTATTGAGCGAATAACCTCGCCTGAGCAACTAAATGAGCGTATCAGAATAGCAAATCCCGGAATATGGATTTTTTTGTCGGGTATCATTCTTGTTTTAATAGGTGTCTGTGTATGGGGTGTGTTTGGCAGAATGGATACTTTGCTGACAGTAAGCTCTATTACGAAAGAAGATAAGACTGTATGTTATGTGAAAGAAAAAGATTTAGATAATATAACACCAGGAATGCCCGTAAGGGTTGGAGAGGTTGAGCTTGAGATTGAAGAAATTTCAACACAGCCTATTAAAGTGGATTCCGGATTTCCGGAGTATCTGTGTTATATCGGAGGCCTGTCTGTAGGCGAATGGGTTTATGAGATCAGATTAAATGAAATATATGGTCAACCGGGTAATATTAATAGTGTTGATATTGTAACAGAAAGTATTGCTCCGATAAGCTTTGTTATTAATTGAGGTGTATATTAGTGGGCAGAAAAATAAAACAACCTATAGAAAAAGGGGTAGCAAAGGTTCCGGTCATTATGCAGATGGAAGCATTGGAATGTGGTGCGGCCTGTCTTGCAATGATTATGGCATATTATGATAAATGGGTCCCGCTTGAACAAGTGCGTGTAGACTGCGGCGTATCTCGTGATGGATCTAACGCAAAAAATATTTTAGTCGCAGCAAGAAATTATGGATTTGTTGCAGCAGGATATCGTTGTGAGCCTGAGGAATTACAGACACAAGGAAAATTCCCGTGTATAATTCACTGGAATTTTGAACATTTTGTTGTTTTGGATGGTTTTAAGAAAGATAAAGCAATCATAAACGATCCGGCAAAAGGAATATGCTATATTTCAATGGAGGATTTTGATGAGGCATTTACCGGTATTTGTTTAATGATTGAACCAGGTGAAAATTTTGTTCCTGGTGGAAAGCCAAAGAATGTTTTGTCGTTTGCGATGAAGAGAATGAAGGGAACAGGCGCAGCTATCGCCTTTGTGGTGTTAACATCGTTAATAGGTGCCCTGATAAATGTTATTCAGCCGGGTTTTTCCCGTGTATTTATGGACCACTTGCTAACTAATGAGAATCCGGAATGGTTTTATCCGTTTCTTATTGGGCTTACAGGTATATCGCTGATACAGATTATTGTTTTAGCCGTTAATACGATTTATTCAAACAAGCTTAACGGAAAGATGGCAGTTATAGGAAATATGACTTTCTTGTGGAAAGTGATTCATTTACCAATGGAATTTTTTTCGCAGCGTCAGTCAGGAGATATTCAGAGCAGACAAGAGTCAAATGCAAGTATAGCAGAGATTCTGATTAACACATTTGCACCGCTTGCTTTGGATTTCATAACAATGATTTTCTATCTAGTTGTTATGATAAGATACAGTTGGGTGTTAACATTAGTAGGAGTTATGTCTATTGTGATAAACTTGTTTTTGTCGCAGATTATTTCTAAAAAGCGGGTGAATATGACTCGCGTACAAATGCGTGATTCAGCAAAGCTGTCTTCTGCTACGGTTTCAGGAATAGAAATGATAGAAACAATCAAAGCAGGCGGAGCAGAGAATGGCTATTTTGAGAAATGGTCCGGTTATCAGGCAAGTATAAATTCTCAGACGGTCGATTTCACAAAAAAGAATCTGTTTTTAACAGCACTACCGAATTTAGTATCAGGTATAACAAATTCCGCAGTTATATTTCTTGGCGTTTATTTTGCAATCAATGGCGAGTTTACTGTTGGTATGATAATGGCATTTCAAGGTTTCTTAGCTTCTTTTTCAGCACCTGCCAATTCTTTAATTCTTGCAGGACAGACAATTACAGAAATGCGTACATCTATGGAGCGTATTGAAGATGTTATGGAATATGAAACAGATTCCTGTTTTGAGAACAATAGTAACGAAACAGAGGAAATATCCTATGCAAAGCTTAAAGGAGCAATAGAGTTAAAGAATGTTACATTTGGATATTCAAAACTCTCACCTGCATTGATTCAGGATTTTAATATGTCTATGAAGCCCGGCAGCAGTATTGCTTTTGTCGGCGTATCAGGATGTGGCAAGTCAACTATTGCAAAGCTGATTTCAGGTCTATATAAGCCTTGGAGCGGGGAAATTTTATTTGATGGAAAACCGATTAGTGATATTGATCATAATATATTTACAGGCTCAGTAGCTGTTGTAGATCAGGATATTATTCTTTTTGAAGAAACCGTTTCTAATAATATAAAAATGTGGGATAGAAGTATTGAAGACTTTGAAATGATTTTAGCAGCTCGAGATGCTCAGATTCACGATGATATTATGCAAAGAAGCAGTGGTTATCGCCATAAGCTAACTGAAGGCGGAAAAGATTTTTCCGGCGGTCAGCGTCAACGCCTTGAAATAGCCAGAGTCTTAGCACAGGACCCTACGATTATAATTATGGACGAGGCTACGAGTGCTTTAGATGCAAAAACCGAATTTGAAGTGGTCAACGCAATTAAAGATAGGGGCGTTACCTGTATTATCGTAGCACATAGACTTTCCACTATTAGAGACTGTGATGAGATCATTGTTTTAGATCATGGAAAGGTTGTTGAGAGAGGAACTCACGAAGAATTATATGCTAAAGGTGGTAAGTATATAGAACTTATTACAAGCGATTAGGAGGTGGTAAAATGGGTTGGTTTGATGAACAAATAAGAGAAAGAAAGCGTATAGATGAAGAAAGTCTTTCTGAGGCTATGGATGAAATTAGCTCTATTATCACAAGAAAGAAAATCGAATCCAAAGATATATTAAGTGAAGACAAAAAGAATGAGAATACTGCGGATGCAATTTGCCGGATTTTACGATATTACCGAGTAAAAACAGTAGAATTACCTGCTGAAATAAAGGGCCTTGACAACCAGTTAGAATATCTATGTCGCCCATGTGGAATTATGAGAAGAAAAGTAAAATTAGAAAAAGGTTGGTATAAAGATTCAGTCGGAGCATTGCTTGGTAAAAAGAAAGACGGAACGGTAATAGCACTGATTCCGAGTCGTTTTTCCGGGTACAGTTACTATGATATAACTACAGGAAAACAGGTTCGGTTAAATTTAAAAACTGTAAACGAGCATGAAAAGGATGCCATATGTTTTTATAAACCATTTCCGCTTAAAAAGCTTGGGATAACAGATTTATTAAAATATGTAATAGGATCAGTTCCGGTATCAGCATATTTTTTGGTTTTAGCCATTATGATAATTTCCACGCTTGTAGGGATGATTTCACCGCGGATCACACATATTATTTATGATGAAGTGGTTCCGAGTGGTAGTATGCGATTATTTTGGGCGGTAGTTGTATTTTCCGTCTGTGTAACAATAGGTACATTACTTGTGCAGGTATTCAAATCGCTGGTTGATGGGCGTGTTAGTACACAGATAAGTGTTTCAGTTCAAGCAGCCACAATGTCCAGAGTAATGTCACTTCCGCCTGAATTTTTCAAAAAGTACAGTTCCGGTGAGCTTTCAACGAAGATACAGTATTTTAATTCGCTGTGCTCTATGTTATATTCAGGCATTATGGTAACAGGATTGAGTTCTGTATTTTCACTGGTTTATATTACGCAGATATTTGAATATGCACCGGCATTAGTACTGCCATCTCTTTTCTTTACAGCTCTGACATTAGGTTTTTCAGTATTAAGTACTATGCTGAATATTAAGATCAGCAGAAAATCAATGGAAGCAACGGGCAAAAAAAATGGTTTTACATATGCGATTATTTCCGGTATTCAGAAAGTTAAACTATCCGGATCGGAAACGCGGGTTTTTACTCGATGGAGCAAGGCCTATGCTGAGGAAGCAAAACATACCTATGGGATTCCTATGATATTACTGCTTAGCACTACAATTACTACAGGAATTCATCTTGCCGGAGTAATAGTTATGTATTTCTTTGCTGTCAGGTCCGGAGTTTCTGTTGCCGATTACTATGCTTTTACTGCAGCCTACGGTATGGTTTCCGGAGGTTTTTCTGCTTTGGTTAGTATTGGAATGCAGGCAGCTAAGATAAAGCCGACCTTAGAACAGATTAAACCTATTATGGAAACTGTTCCTGAAGTATCTGAAAATAAGAAGGTGGTAACAAACATCAGAGGTGGCATTGAGCTTAATAATGTGTCATTTCGTTATGATGAAAGTATGCCGTTAGTTCTTGATGGTTTTTCTTTGAAGATAAAGCCGGGGCAGTATGTAGCTATTGTGGGCAAGAGTGGTTGTGGCAAATCGACTTTAATGCGTTTGCTTTTAGGATTTGAAACAGCACAAAAAGGTGCAATTTATTATGATGGTAAGGATATAAATTCTCTTGATCTAAAATCGCTGAGAAGAAAAGTTGGTACGGTTATGCAAAACAGCAAGTTGATGCCGGGAGATATTATGTCTAATATTACAATATCTGCACCTTGGGCCACATTACAGGATGCGTGGGAAGCTGCAGAACTTGCGGATATAGCTGATGACATTCGTGCCATGCCTATGGGAATGCGTACCATAATCACAGAGGGCAGCGGAGGAATTTCCGGAGGACAAAAACAAAGACTTATGATAGCACGCGCAGTTATATCAAAACCCAAAATTCTGATGTTTGATGAAGCTACATCAGCACTTGATAATATTGCGCAAAAGAAAGTGTCAGATGCTTTAGATACATTAAAGTGCACAAGGATAGTGATAGCCCATAGACTTTCAACTGTTCGCCACTGTGATAGAATCATCGTGCTTGACAAGGGAAAAATTGTAGAAGATGGCACTTATGACGAATTGATGTCAAAGAAAGGCTGCTTTGCAGGATTAGTAGAGCGTCAACAGGTGAACAGATAAAAAGATTAGTATATAGTAAGTTATTAAATATTAAAAATGAAGGAAAGTTTATTGGTTTAGCTGATTACATAAAAACAGATTATTTAATATAAAGGAGAGAAAAACTTTATGGCTAAAGCAATGTTTGAACCGATATATAAAGAGATCTTTCCGTTTTGGAATGAAATATCAGAAAAAGACAGGGAGTTCATTTGTGAAAATTCATCAGCATTAACATATCCTAAGGGGACCCATATTCACGATGGGAATGAATGTTTAGGGGTAATATTAGTTCGTTCGGGCAGTCTTAGGATATATATAATGTCAGAAAACGGAAAGGATATAACATTATACAGATTGCATGCAGGAGATATGTGTATGCTTTCAGCGTCGTGTGTTTTGCAGAGTATTACCTTTGATGTGTTTATTGATGCTGAAGAAGATAGTGAATGTTTTGTAATAGCCGGTTCTGCATTTGCAGATGTTTCAGAACGGAATCATATTATAAAAATATTTTCACTTGAAACGGTTGTTAGCAGATTTTCAGATGTAATGTGGGTTATGCAGCAAATATTATTTATGAGTATGGATAAGCGTCTTGCTATATTTTTATATGACGAGTCTTCGCGATTAAAGTCAGATACCATAATACTAACTCACGAGCAGATCGCAAAATATGTTGGATCTGCTCGTGAGGTTGTATCAAGAATGCTCAAATATTTTTCAAATGAAGGAATAGTTGAGATTTCAAGAAAAGGTATTAAAATAATTGATAGGGAAAAGCTAAAGAAGTTAGCCCTTTAACATAGATAGTATTTGTGATTTTGGTCTTGCGCCTACTGATTTTGTCACTATATCTCCGTTTTTCATTACTACAAGCATAGGGATACTTGTAACTGCAAATTCCTGAGCAAGAGCAGGTTCCTTATCTACATTTATCTTTCCCACTATATATTCAGGATGTTCTTTTGCTATTTCTTCAATAATGGGAGCCACCATACGGCAGGGACCGCACCAATCGGCATAAAAATCAAGCAGGACAGTTTTCTCGCTATTTTTTATTGTATTAAAATTACTTTTGCTTACAACCATCACAGGCATAACACATACTTCCTTTCAATTTGATTTGTACTTATTATATCCAATATTATATTTTTATTCTGTGACATAGTCACACAAGGAAAAATAGGGCTGTAAACATTGTTAACGCCACATAAGGAAGTAATTTTAAAATACATCAAAATACAACTTAATTTGCGTTATAAAGGCATAAAGACAGCGTAGAAAGCAGAAATGCATTTTAAGCTGTCTTTCTTTTAATATTTGAAAACAAAATCGCGCATTCGTCATTTTAATAATTTCCTGCTACAATGTAGATACAAAGGAGGCTTGGTGTATGCAAAAAAAAGTACTTGTCAATGATCGATTTTGAGAAAGAAGCATTTCTTGTGGAGAAATCGAAGCAAGAATTATTGGATTTGCATTGTGAATCAACAGTAGATGGATATACAGATTTTATCTTTATCAATAGTTTCGGTCGGCCGCAGCATAAATCAACACTAAATAAGGCTATTAGCAGAATAATTCGTGATTGTAACGAGGAACAGTTATTGAAAGAGAAAATGCAAAAGTGTTGCTTCCTAATTTCAGTTGCCATTCACGGCTTTATACGTTCACGACAAGAATGTATAAAGCCGTGAATGTGAAAGTTATTCAG
>JAUMXZ010000066.1 GCA_030528905.1 Clostridia bacterium
AAAGGCTAAAGAAGCTGAGAAAGAGGCTAAAGAAGCCAAAGAAGCTGAAGAAAAAGAAGCTAACCAATAATTTATAATAAAGATAATAATTTTATCACCTATCGTCATATTTATTTAATGGTAGGTGATAAATTTGTTTAAAAAATTATTTTTATCTTTATTCTTTATCAGTGTTTTCTTATTCGGGTCCCCCACTTCATCTTTTAATACCATAACCGCTCTCGAAACAACCCAAATAAGTGCAGAATCTGCAATACTCGTCTGTGCAGACAGTATGTCAGTTATCTTTAAAAAAAATGAAAAACATAAACTCTCTATGGCAAGTACCACTAAAATTATGACCGCTGTCTTAGCCCTTGAACAAGCAGAAAAATTTGACAAACCCGTTAAAATAACAAGCGAAATGATAACTGTCGAGGGCTCATCAATGGGGCTTTGTGACTCTGATATGATTACGCTTGAAAATCTGTCAAAAGGTATGCTTGCAACTTCCGGAAATGATGCAGCAAATTCTATAGCTATGGCCGTGGGCGAAAACAAAGATAACTTTGTTAAAATGATGAACGATAAAGCACTTAAAATAGGTATGAAAGATACAAACTTTGTTACCCCTTCAGGACTTGATGACCAAAACCATTACTCAACCGCTTACGATATGGCACTGCTCGGAAGATATGCGATGAAAAATCAGAAGTTCTGTAACATAGTTTCTCAGAAAAAGGTGTCGGTCGACTTTATAAACCCTAAAAAAACTCAGACCTACTCAAATCACAACAAACTTCTCTCTCTTTATGACGGTTGTGTCGGTATAAAAACCGGATTCACAAAAAAATCCGGTCGTTGTCTTGTGTCCTGTGCGCAAAGAAACGGCGTTAGCTTAATAGCTGTGACTCTTAATGCTCCTGATGACTGGAACGATCATATAAAAATGTATGATTATGGCTTTGATAATATCGAAAATATTGTATTTGATGATACAAACTCTTACTATGAACAGGATGTCGTCGGCTCTGATAAGAATTTTATTACCGTTAAACCTAAAAACAGTATCTCAGCAACAACAAAAAAAGATGACTCTCATCGTGTGAAGAAAACACTCAAATTGCCCCCATTTTCCTATGCGCCTATCAATATAAACGATACCCTTGGATATATCGAATATACACTCGACGGCGTATCTTTGGGGGAGGTTGAACTTGTTGCACAGGATACGCTGACTTATGCAGAAAACAATAATATTTTCGACGCTATCTTAAAATATTTTAACTTGAAATAAAAGGACTGATTATATGAATAAAAACAGTGATGAAAGAATACAAAAAATATTATCTCAATGCGGTATTGCATCAAGAAGAAAAGCTGAAGAACTCATACTTGCAGGCAGAATAAAAGTAAATGGACATCCGGTAAAAGTAGGAGATAAGGCTAATGTGAAAAAAGACAGGATAACTTTAGACGGTAAACGCATTGTTAACCCCAACAAATTAGTCTATATCATGCTTAATAAACCACGCGGCTATGTTTCTACACTTAATGATGAACTTGATAGAAAATGTGTAAAAGACCTTGTTAAAGATATCGGTACAAGAGTATACCCGATAGGTCGCCTTGATAAAGATTCAGAAGGACTCCTTTTAATGACTAATGACGGAGAGTTTAATAATCTTATTATACATCCGTCAAGACATGTGCCTAAAATATATAGAGTTACAGTAAGACAAAAAGTTACTGAGCAGATGCTTGCCCAGTTTAATATCGGAATAGAAATAGACGGCCAGAAAACCGCACCGGCAGATGCTGAAATAATCGAGCAGGCTGAAAATCGTACGGTATTAAAAATAACCCTATATGAGGGTAAAAACAGACAAATAAGAAAAATGTGCGAATACTTAGGTCTGGAAGTTGCAAGACTTAAAAGAATCTCTATCGGAACGGTAAAGCTTGGTATGTTAAAACCGGGCAAATGGCGAAATCTCACAGATGATGAGATAAGACGCTTAGCCGCATATTCAAAACAGGGAACAAAAAAATTTAGATAAGGTCGTGTTATAAATGATAACTGTATTACCATCTGAAGATCAAACTAAGCTAAATAATATATTCGATAAGGTCTATAGCAAGATAGAAAAAGGAACAGACGGGAAACTTTTTACAGTCAAAATAAATGATACCCCTGTTGCCAAAGCACTTGTTGATGTGTTTGATATATATGCAAGAATCTATCAAATAGACTTGCTTGATACCGAAAATAAAACAATCACCCTTGATTATATAGTTCGTACTGTAATGTCTTATGCGCTTAACAGAGATATCTTTACCATTATGCTGCTTGATAAGAATTACTTTAGTGATATGAAAGTTTTTGGATTTTATGAATATGAAGATAAGATGTATCTTGAAATACAAAAGCATATGGGCTGTTAATGATTTATAAGGAGTTCTATATATGCTTACTGACTTTTCAAGAACACAAAATCTTCTTGGCAAAGAAGCCATAGATATATTAAATAAAACTTCTGTTACTATCTTCGGGCTTGGCGGAGTAGGTTCTTATACGGCTGAGGCGTTGGCAAGATGTTCTGTCGGACGATTTATTCTTATAGATTCAGATGTAGTAGCACCGAGCAATATAAACAGACAAATAATCGCTCTTAACAGCACTGTCGGTAAATATAAAACAGATATAATGAAAGAACGAATACTTGACATAAACAAAGATGCCGTTGTAGATACTTATAATATGTTTTATCTGCCGAACAATGATAATACTGATGTTTTATTCAGGTCGGATTATATAATAGATGCAATAGACACAATAAGTGCTAAAATAGATATTGTGAAGAAGGCAAACAAAAAGAATATACCGATTATAAGTGCTATGGGTGCAGGAAATAAGCTAAATCCGCTGCTCTTTGAGGTGAGTGATATCTATAAGACCTCTGTTTGCCCTTTGTGCAGAGTTATGAGAAAAGAGTTAAAAAAACAAGCTGTCCCGGAATTAAAAGTTGTGTATTCAAAAGAGAAGCCCGTTCTTGAACATAATCTAAGTTCTGAACATACCCCTGCCAGTATCTCTTTTGTTCCCTCTGTTATGGGGCTTATAATCGCCTCGGAAGTTATAAAAGATATTTTGAAAATCAAATAATTTTTATATTTTATAAATATTTTCATATTTTCTGCTTAAACTATAGTCGAGGTGAATATTATTTATGAAAAATAAAAAGAATAAAAAATCAAATCGTGTTTCTGTGGAGAATATGGCAGCTGCTATGAAAAAAGCAAACAAACCTGACTTTAACCCGGATAACCGTAACAACCCTTATAATCACCCGAATAATTTCCCACCAATACAGGAACTTGATAAGCTCTAATACTAAACTATAGCTAAAACCCTCATTAAACCACCATCCTATGCATATAATATTTTATGCAAAACATTGGGATGGTGGTTCTTTTTGATCGTGTTATATTCTTTAAAAAGTAAAAAAATTTTGTCTATCCTTTCTTTTTCTCTCTTGCTTGTTCTATGCTTCTTATCCGCTTATTTTATGCTTATAAACGATAAAGACGGCTCTTTTGTAAACTGCAGCACCGATTCTGATTTTATAAAATATGCCGAGTTTAACCCAACTTATGAAGCATTGGAATACTGTATGAATGTAGATATAAACGCTCAAAAAAGTGAACACCAAATAAACTGGATAGATTTATTAGCATACTATGCCGCAAAATATTACGGGGATTTCTCAAAATATGAAAACAGCTCTATATCTAAAATAGCAGATAAGCTCAAAACAGGAATAAGTATCGAGAAATTGTGTGAAGATAATAATATAGAAAACTTTGAATATTACAAAGAGGTCTATACCGCCGTCTTAGCCGGGTTTTTAGGCTATAAAAACGATAACAGTGATGAATACGGCCTGAAAGTTTATTTTCCTATAGCAAAGTCATTTGCCTATGAACACTATGATGATTTTGGTAATATGAGAACATATGGCTATACACGGCCTCACTTGGGACACGATTTAATAGCCCAAACCGGTACCCCTGTTATAGCCGTTGAAGACGGAATAGTGGAAGTTATGGGCTGGAATCAGTATGGTGGCTGGAGAATAGGGATAAGAAGCTATGATAAAAAAAGATATTATTACTACGCTCACCTGAGAAAAGATAAGCCATTTCAGGAAGGCTTATCTGAAAACCAGGCTGTAAAAGCCGGCGATGTAATAGGTTATGTCGGTAAAACAGGTTATAGTTTAACAGAAAACACTAATAATATACAGACAAGTCACCTGCATTTTGGTATGCAGCTTATTTTTGATGAATCACAAAAAGAATGTGATAATGAAATATGGATAAATCTATATCATATAACCAGGCTTTTGGAGAAAAACAAGAGCGAAGTTTATAGAAATTCCGAAACAAAATACTTTTATAAAAAAGATTAAGGCGGCCAAGACTTAGCTTGACCGTCTTTTAATTTATACGTTTATTGTTCCTGTAACAGTTAAAACACTTATTCCAGGTTCTATAATCCAGTCCCCTGTTGTTGGGTCCTGTGTATAAGTTGCTGCCGGAGCTGTTATTTGACCTGCTACTGTTGAAAATGCGCCTGTTGTTTCAGAATATGTGTAATTTGTCGGAGATACCCAGGATGTATCATTAAATGTTACGCTTAAATCCGTCAGAATCGGGTTGAATATATCCGAAACGCTGACCGCATCTGTCACAGTTGCCTCAGTATTGCCGGTGTTTTGGATTGTAAAGGTGTAAGTCAAGCGGCCGTTTTCAGTGATAGTCGTTGGCGACATCGTTTTTATTATATTAAGCTCCGCTTGATTTTCCGGCGATATACTTTCTGTTACAGTAATATCTGATATTTCCGGTGAACCTATAGTTGCAGTATTGTTTATTGTATCGGTTTGGTCTAAAGGCGCAAACTGATTTGCTCTTGCCACATATAGTATAGTTGCCACTCCGCCTGCCGGAACGGTTATGCCGCTAAAAACAAGAGGTGGCCCTGCTGTTACAGCCGGACTTGCCTGTAATACTCCATTTACATAATATCTTACACTGTCAGCAACATAATCCATTGGTACTAAGGTGGTTGTATTAAATGTGTATGCACCTAAGTTATCTGTTATAGTTAGCCCTGAATATGCGGTAGCAGCTGAGTTTACAATATTTATAGCATAGGTAACATCTGATCCTCGAGAATAGCTTTCCAAAACTGCAATTTTAGTTGCTGAAAGAACTTCCATAAGTTCGCCGGTAGTGATATTTGAATTTACAACATTTCCATTATATGTTAAGGTAGCCTGATTTGTAAAAATTGCCATATTTATCCTCCTTAATAAATAGTTTTATAAAGGGTGTCCCCTTAAAGTTATAATATGCAGATAAATTACGGTTGGTGTGTTATCAGGCAGAATATAAAAAAACCCACAAGCTGTATAAAACTTGTGGGTTTGTGAAAACAAAATAATTTTTCTGTGTATTGAAAATTATCTCTTACAGAGTTTTATTTCTTGATTTTTCAACAATTTTTCAGTTATAAATTTGCGGCGAAAAACCCACACGCTTGCGTGTGGGATGAAAGCCGCTTTTCTTCGACTTGACAAACACATAGAATAGATGTACAATCTATGTATATAAATTATATAGAAAGGAACTATCAAATATGTATGAATGCTCTAAAGATTGTTTAAGCTGTGCTAACTCATTTTCTGAACCTGCTGAAAATGAGAACGAATCCGATGTTTTGCATTGCATGGAAAAAGATGGACAAATTGTAAGCGAAACAGACTGTTGTGATAAATATAATTGATAAGGAGTATTTTAAATGGCACGACCTAAAAGCGATAATGTACAAATTAATATATCCATTCCCTCTGAATGGAAAATAGAACTTGAAAACCTTGCACGGATATATTCTGTTGAAGAAGGTGCAACAATCACATTTCTTGAACTGATGCGCAGAGGTATTCAGGAAAAATATCAGTTAGGAGAAAAAGACAATGAGCGAGGAACAATATCATAGTGCTTCGCATTGCAAACACCTGATACAGTATCACATCATCTGGTGTCCTAAATTCAGATTTGCAGTATTAAAGGGTAATGTTGAGGATACGCTTAAACAGATACTATGCAAAATCTGTGATGATTATAAATATCGTATCAAGGCACTTGAAGTAATGCCTGACCATATACATATTTTTGTAGATGTACCACAAACAGTAGCTCCTTGCGATGTAGTGAGAACTCTTAAAAGCATCAGTGCCATTGAACTTTTTAAAGCGTTTCCGCAATTAAAACAGTTCTATGCAAGATGCGGCGTTTTATGGTCAAGGGGATATTTTGTATCAACGGTTGGTCATATAAGCGAAGCTACAGTAATCAAGTATATTGAGGAGTAGAAAAATCATGACTGATAAGGAATATAGTAAAATTCTGAAACAATATCATAAGCTTTCTGACAGGCATATCTTAGTTGCTGAAACTGATATGCCTTATTCTGATGTGCTGAAGGTTGTGGCTCTTTCTGATAAGATACGCAAAGCGGGTAACGAACTTGTCGGTCTTATGAGAAAGAATTATGACCAACTTCTCCGTACAAAGAGATACCGTAAACTGCTATCTCTGTATGGAAATACTGAAGATAAGACTAAACGTAAAATCTACGCCAATCAGCTTAATGAAATGCAAAAATCCTACAATATCACATGGGATTATTGCAGAAGATCCATGATACCTATAGGTAAGAAATATAGTATAAATGCTGTTTTTGCATTAACAAAAGCTGAAGATGTTTGGCGAGGCATTGAAAAATGCTTATACGGTAATGGAAATACTATTCATTTCTCAAAATACGGAGAACTGCCTTGTATCAGGGCAAAACAGATAAAATGTGGGATTCCGATGGCAGTCAAAAATGGTAAGTTGTATTTTAAACTCGGAAAGATTTCTTTTAGGATACAGGTTAATGATAGATTTCAACAGGATGAGGTAGATGCGGTTTTATCATATCTTGCCGAACCTGAGATTATGGACAATAAAGCTGTTAAAACTCTTATTGAGGATGCTTATTGTATAGATACATACAGACCTTGCTATGCAACACTCGTTCCTAAAATGATAAGAGGTAAATACAGAATATATTTGCATCTGACCATTGAAGGTAAGGCAAAACCGAAATATGATACATTCGGCAATCCCCGTCACAAATACGGTAAAGGTATGATAGGCGCAGACATTGGTACTCAGACAGTTGCCTATACATCCGATACTGAAGTTGGGCTAAAGAATCTTTCTGAGCGTGGAAATAGTATTCAGACATCCGAAAGGAAAGAACGTCTATTGTATCGCGCTATGGATAGGTCAAGACGAGCAACAAATCCTCAAAATTATAATGAGGATGGCACGGTTAAGAAAGGTCGCAAGACTTGGAAATACTCAAATCATTATAAGAAGCTGAAAGCCAGACATTCTGAATTATGTCGTATAAATGCAGTTAACAGGCAACTTGCGATAAATGAGGATGCTAATC
>JAUMXZ010000130.1 GCA_030528905.1 Clostridia bacterium
GAAGTAGTTTTTCAAATGGAAAGGTATAGACATTTTATAGAGAAATATAGCTCTAAGCTTCTGGGTTATTATAAAAAACTTTACAGCATCAAAAAGTCTTTGGGAATCCCGGTTCCACAATGTGATACAGAAGTTTTACAAATCAATAAGAAGCCTCATCTTATGATATGTAATACATATTCAAGCATGAATAAAAAACGACAAAAAAGAGTAGAAGAAGTAGTAAAAATATTAAAGGACAATTCTGATATATTCACTTATGAAATAAAAAACACTAATGATATATAGCAGCGAGCAAAAAACTATTCAGAGTAAATTATTAAAAGAGATTTCAACTATTTCTAATGGGTATGTATTGCCTGTTGATGAATCCTATAAGAATATTTATGGGTGGGAAACAGGAGAGAATGTTACTAAAATCCGCAATTATTTTCTTGATAATAAAATAAAATGGTGGGGATGTAAATATGATTTGAATAAAGAAAATGATGTGACTCGGCATATGCTTTCATCCCAAGTAGCGTGTTTGAATCACTTGTTTTTCATAAGGCAAGATGCAAATGCTGTCCTTTCCATTATTAATGGGGTAAAGGGGATGCCGGTAAAGTTTAAGGATGTGCTGAATATTGGATGTGATAAAGGAGAAAATAATTTCATATCATTTGAAATGGTAGGGAGTGAAGATTATCTCAATGAGTTGAATCTTCAACGGGGTGAATTATGTACGTCATTGGATGCAGTTGTATATGCCGTTGATGAGAATGATGAGAGGTGGATTATACCAATAGAGTGGAAATATACAGAGACATACAAAAGGAAAGATTTATCTCTTGGATATAAAGGAAAAGTTCGCTTAGCCAGATATTGTAATATAAAAAGAGATAACCTGATAGAAAACTCTAAGCAGCTGGTGTCATTAAAGAATTATAAGGGCAGTATATATTTCCAAGAACCATTTTATCAACTGATGAGACAAACCTTATTGGCAGAGCGAATATGTAATAATAAAAATGAGAGAATTACTCCTGCAGAACACTTTGTGCATATTCATGTATGTCCAAAATCCAATAAAGAGCTCTTATTTATGCAATATGGGAATCTTACAAATAATAAGGGAATGGAGGAGGCTTGGAGATCTATGCTGTACAATCAAGATTTATATCACCTTGTAGATCCTAAGGAGCTAATGGAGCCTATAAAGATATCATATCCAGATTTATATGAATATCTTGATATGCGATATTGGCAATAAATATAACCGATATTAAACTTAATATGTTAGGGCGAATTTTAGGCCTACCGCCTCTGATATCATAATAAAGGTTGATAGTTGCATATCTGTTTCACCTTTCTCTAACATAGCTATATATTCTCGTTTTTTACCAATCTTATCTGCAAGTTGCTGTTGAGTAATACCAGCAGATTTCCTGGCGTTTTTTAAAACTTCTGCATAGTACCATGCACGAGACTTAGCATCAAACTCCTCTCTAGAAGCGGTCCCCTTAGCCCCGTATTCCTCAGTAAACATCTCCTCTGTAGTAGGTAGGTGTTTTAGTTTGTTAATGTCAATTTTTTGTCTCATTACTGTAAATTATTTAAAATTTGTTGTGCCTTTTCAATCTCTTTTTTGTAGTCCTTTGTTGATTTTTTTAGAAAACCATTAAGAAGTAGTATCTGTTCAGCTTCAATGAAATTTTCATGATCTATAGTAAACAAAATGACTCGGTATTCATTTCCAACAGATATTCTCAGTTCGTAGAAGTCTGTATCTACTAGTTTCTTAACTAGTTTTGTGTTTACAACT
>JAUMXZ010000012.1:0-701 GCA_030528905.1 Clostridia bacterium
AAAACTGACCTTTTTATTACTGTTGTGGGCATATCATCTGTGTTAGACTTATCTACAAATATTTTCCTTGCTGCATTTTGTGCTTTATCTGCTTCTTCTTGTCCGTGTATAAGCTTTGTGACTTCATAAGCTAATATTTCTTTTGCCTTATTGATACTGCTGCCTTCAAGCTTTGCTAACTTTTCTATCTCTTCAATAGGCAAAAATGTAAGTATTTTCAAACATCTTATAACATCACTATCATCAACATTTCTCCAATACTGATAAAAGTCATATGGGCTTGTTTTTTCCGGGTCAAGCCATACTGCTCCGTTTTCAGTCTTGCCCATTTTTCTTCCGTCACTTGTTGTCAATAATGTAAATGTCATTCCGTAGGCTTCTTTTCCGTCACATTGTTTTATAAGCCTTACTCCTCCGATTATATTGCTCCACTGATCATCTCCGCCAAGCTCTAAACAACAGCCATACTTCCTGTTTAACACAAGAAAATCATAGCTTTGCATTATCATATAGTTTAACTCGAAAAATGACAGGCCTCTTTCTAATCTCTGTTTATAACATTCTGCTGAAAGCATTCTGTTTACCGAAAAATGTACTCCTATTTCTCTTAGAAAATCTATATAATTAAGCTGTCTTAGCCAATCTGCATTATTCACCATAATAGCTTTGCCTTCTGAAAAATCAACTAATCTTGACATCTG
>JAUMXZ010000012.1:711-16564 GCA_030528905.1 Clostridia bacterium
ACACTCTATATTATGATCAATATCGTCTGTTGTCAGCATCTTTCTCATATCTGTCTTTCCTGAAGGATCTCCTATCATTCCTGTTCCTCCTCCGAAAAGCGCTATCGGTGTATGTCCTGCTTTTTGCATATGTGACATAACCATTATCTGAACAAAATGGCCTACATGCAGACTATCTGCTGTTGGGTCAAAGCCTATATAAAAACTTACTTTTTCATTGTTCAGCAAATCTTTTACTTTTTCCTCATTTGTCACTTGTGCTATAAGTCCTCTTTTACTCAATTCTTCATAAAGTCCCATATTTTACTTACTCCTCTTTCTTATTTAGTTTTCTTCTGCATATTGTAACATTTCCTGCGCACTCTTTAAAGCAGCTTTAGATTTACTGTTGCCGCTTATTATTCTGGCAAGCTCACTTTCTCTGCCCTTTTTATCAAGAGGCGTTACTGTTGTATATGTTCGTTCTTCTATATTATTTTTCTCTATTAAAAAATGCTTGTCTGCATAACAGGCGATCTGTGCTAAGTGCGTAATACAAATAATCTGAGAATGTTTTGAAAGCTGCTTTAATTTTAAACCTACTTTTTGGGCAGCCTGTCAACTTATTCCTGTGTCAATTTCATCAAAAATAAGTGTTGGAATCTGCTCTTTATTTGCTATTACTGATTTAATTGCAAGCATTATTCTTGAAAGTTCTCCACCGGATGCGGTTTTTTCTATCGGCTTTAATGGTTCTCCCTTATTAGTCGACAACATAAAACTTATATTATCACAGCCATCTTTTGTCAGCGATGACTTTTCAAAATCCACCTTAAATGTTGTATCCGGCATATTTAAAAATGATAGCTCCTGCATTACTTTTTTTGAAAAATTTAATGCCGCTTTTTTTCTTTTTTCAGATATTCTCTGTGCGTAGTCTTTTAAAAGACTAACTCCTGATTTATATTCTTCTTTTAACTTCAGTATAGTTTCATCTGAAGTTTTTATCTGCTCAAGCTTACACTTGCAATCATCTTTAAAATCTAAAATTTCTCTTGTCGACTTTCCATATTTTGAGCAAAGCTTATATATTTCATCTACTCTTTTTTCTACCCTTTCGGATTCCTGCGCATCAAAAAAGTTCTCTTCCTGTAGGTCCTCTATTTCATCTATGCAATCATTTATCTCATAATAAGCTGATTCAAATCTTTTAATAATCTCATCTGCTTGTGGTAAAAACAATGCCAGCTGCCGAAGATTCATATTTATTTCATCCAGAATATCTGATATTCCAATTCCATTTTCGCTTCTGTTTGCTGCTGCACTGATTTTTGTAAACGCTTGTGCAATTTTCTCGCTGTTTGCAAACCGCTTTTTCTTCTCTAACAGCTTTTCAAGCTCATTTTCTTCAAGATTAGCCGACTCTATCTCATTTATCTGATACTCAAGTATCTCACTTTCTCTTTTCTTGCTTTCCTCATTTTCAGACAATTTTCGTATATTCTTTCTAACAGTTATTACTTGTCTGAATTTTTCTCTGTACGCTTTTAATTCTTCGTCATTATCAGCAAGCTCATCTATGTAACCAAGCTGCATCTCTTTTGAGTTTAGGTCATAGTTGTCATTTTGGCCGTGTATACTTATTATATAATCACTTAAACTTTTCATTTGTGCTGCTGTTGATGGCCTTGAATTTATTTTACAACCGGTTCGTCCTTTATTACTTATAGTTCTTTGCAGTATTACAGCTCCGTCTTCATCCGGTATCACTTCTATATTTTTAATTTTATCTTTAAGTTTATCATCAAAATCTGAAAACTTCGCAATAATAAGTGCTGTATCAGTCCCATTTCTGACACAATCTTTATTTATCCTTTTCCCCATAATTGAGTTTATCGAATTTATAAGTATAGATTTACCTGCTCCTGTTTCACCGGTAAACACATTAAGTCCCGGTCCAAAATCGACGCAGGCCTTTTCGATAACCGCCACATTCTCTATATAAAGTTCCGATAACACAGGCAAACCCTCCCTTTTTAGCTATGTCCTTTTCTCAGAAAGCTTATCATTTAACAGACTGTAAAAATTTACATCTTTTAGCTTTACCAATTTTACACTTGTATCTGATACTCCTATTGTTATACAGAAGTCTTCATCAAGCTTAATAGCTGTTTCTCCATCTATAGACAGGCTAATCTCATCGCGAACATCATATTCTTCTGAAGATATTTTTAATTTTGCCTTATCACTAAACACTACCGATCGTGAAAACAAAGACTGCGCACAAATTGGCGTAAGAAGCATTGCTTTCATTTGCGGCTCAATAACAGGTCCGCCTGCAGACAGAGAATAGGCTGTAGAACCTGTCGGTGTTGAGATTATAAGACCATCTGACCTGTAATGTGACATCTTGCTGCCGTTATATGATACTGCTAACTCTATCATCCTTGATAGCGCTCCTCTTGATATAACCGCATCATTTAAAGCCAAAAATTTTCTTTTGCTGTTTTTCTGACTCACAACAATGTCAAGCATCATACGCTTTTCTATGCTATAGTTTCCGGTTGTTAAATCTGCTAACCTGTCAAGCTCATTTATTTCAAGTTCTGCTACAAACCCAACTCTGCCCATATTAAGTCCCAGAACCGGTTTGTTTTCTAACGCTGCGTGTTTTGCTGCGTGTATTATTGAGCCGTCGCCGCCAACTACAAGCACTATATCACAAGCTTTTATCGTTTGCTTTAATCCGTCAAAAAATATTATATCCGGCATCTCAAAGTACTTTTTCATACCGCTTTCCATAACTATTTTTATATCCAGTCTGTTAAGATGTTTGATCGCTTTTATTGTACTTTTATGCACTTCTTTTTTTTGCATATTTGGAAAAACCGCTATGTTCACAATTATCACCTTTTTACTGCTGCGCAATCTGCTCTTATAATAAAACGACTTAATTATACCACTTATTTTTATTTAAGTAAATCTTTAAATTGCATTTTAACTATATTTACACGCTTATTCGTTTGAACTCTCCACACCAAAAAACAGGACTCAAAATATAAATTGAGCCCTGTTTGCATTAAAACAGTGATACTATTTGCTTTCTAAGTAGCTGTTTATCTTTGAAACAAGTTCATCAGCATCAACTGCGTGTATAGCACACGCTTGTTCTATTGTTTCTCCTCTTGCTGATGGACAGCCAAGACAATGCATTCCCATTTCAAGAAAAAACGGAGCTGTTTGTCTGTCAAAATCCAATACATCCCCTATTATTGAATCTTTTGTTATCTTTTCCATTCCTATTCTCCTCTTTAAAAATAAAAAGCCTCTAAAAACTTTTTATTAGAACTTTGTCTTTTAGAGGCTATTTTTATAAAACTTAGTTTAATCTTTCTTTCAAACCTGATAATTGTCTTGTTAATTCTTCAGGTAATCTGTTTCCGAATCTTGCGTAGAATTCTGTAATTCCTTCTACTTCACTTTGCCATTGATCATTATCAACTGTCAAAATTTCTTCAAGATCTTCTGCTTTTAACTCGAAATCTTCTACATTTATATCCTCAGCATAAGGAACATAGCCAATTGGAGTTTCTTTAGCTTCAACTTCTCCTTCACATCTTCTGATGATCCACTCTAATACTCTTAAATTGTCTCCGAATCCCGGCCATAGATAATTTCCTTCATCATCCATTCTAAACCAGTTTACATTAAAGATCTTCGGAGCTTTATCTCCTAATTCTGCGCCCATATCGAGCCAATGTTGCCAATAGTCTCCCATATGATATCCGCAGAAAGGAAGCATAGCCATTGGATCTCTTCTTATTACTCCTACAGCTCCTGCTGCAGCTGCTGTTGTTTCTGAAGCCATAATTGAACCAACAAATACACCGTTGTTCCAATCTCTTGACTGGTATACAAGCGGAGTAGTTTTAGCTCTGCGGCCGCCGAATACTATTGCTGAAATAGGTACTCCTGTTGTGCTGTTGAACTCTGGGCTGATGCAAGGACAATTTTCTGCCGGAGCAGTAAATCTGCTGTTTGGATGTGCGCCTTTAGCGTCAGATGTTTTTCCGTTCCAAGGATTACCTTTCCAATCTATTGCATTCTCAGGCGGATTCTTGTCTAAGCCTTCCCACCATACTGTGTTATCATCAAGGTTGTGTGCAACGTTTGTAAAGATTGTTCCTTTTTGTGTTGCTGAGAGTGCGTTTGGATTTGATTTCTTATTTGTACCCGGTGCTACTCCAAAGAAGCCGTTTTCAGGGTTTATTGCCCATAATCTTCCGTCTTCGCCTTTACGCATCCAGGCAATATCATCGCCTACGCACCAGATCTTATAGCCTTTGCTTTTATAGCCCTCCGGAGGAATCAACATTGCTAAGTTTGTTTTTCCGCATGCTGATGGGAATGCTGCTGAGATATATTTAACCTCTCCTTTTGGATTCTCAAGGCCTAAGATTAACATATGTTCTGCCATCCAGCCCTCATTTTTGCCAAGGTATGATGCTATTCTTAATGCAAAACATTTCTTTCCAAGCAATACATTTCCGCCGTATGCTGAGTTAACAGATATAATGGTGTTATCCTCAGGGAAGTGGCAGATATATCTTTTCTCAGGATTAACATCGCATTTGCAGTGTAATCCGCGAACCCAATCGTTGCTGTCGCCAAGAACTTCCAACACTTTGGTTCCGACTCTTGTCATTATTGCCATATTTAATACTACATAGATTGAGTCTGTAAGCTCAATACCGATTTTTGAAAGCTTTGATCCTATTGGTCCCATTGAGTATGGTATTACATACATTGTACGACCTTGATAGCTGTTTTTTGCTATATCATAAAGCATATCATAAGCTTCCTGAGGCTCTTTCCAGTTATTTGTCGGGCCTGCATCTTCTTTTTTGCGTGAGCAGATTAAAGTTCTGTCTTCAACTCTTGCAACGTCATTCTCTGCTGTACGGTGCAAGTAGCAGCCGGGTAATTTCTCCTCGTTTAACTTTGTAATTTCTCCGCTTTCGCAAGCTATTTTTCTTAATTCTTCAAGTTGCTCCTCTGAGCCGTCAATCCATACTATATTATCCGGATTGACAATTCCCTTCATTTCATCTATCCATGCGAGAACAGACTTGTTTTTTGTCATCTTAAAATCCTCCTAAACATTTCTATTTATAAATTACTCTCCGCTATTGTACTATAATTTATGACAATTAGCAAGAAAATGATTTAATTTTTACAAAAATTATACAATTTTTTACAACAAAAAGTATATTTTCTTTGATTTTTTATTTAATATTTATCTCTAATATCTCATAAGTTGCTGTACCTGACGGTATTTCAATCACTACTGTATCGCCAACCTTACTTCCTAACAGCCCTTTGCCTACCGGCGATTCGTCTGAAATAAGTCCCTGCATCGGATTTGATTCGCTTGATCCGACTATTCTGTATTCACAAATTTCGTCAAAGTCAAGATCCTTTATTCTTATCTTCGACCCAATGTGTATCTTGTCTGCATCTAATTCTGATTGCTCAATAATTTCTACATTTTGCAGCCTTGTTTCAATATCAAGAATCTTTGCCTCTAAAATAGCCTGCTCATTTTTAGCCTCATCATATTCACTGTTCTCAGATAAATCTCCAAAAGAAAGCGCTACTTTAATCTTCTCTGCAACTTCTTTCCTTCTGACAGCTTTTAAATATTCGAGTTCATTCTTTAAATTATTTAAACCCTCTTCTGTAAGTAATACCTTTTTCATAAAAAATCAGGAGACAAAATTTCTCCTCATTCCACCTTTCGCAAAAAATTACAAATTTAACAAGTATAGTAAAGCTAAATAGTAAATAGCATTAACATATTATAAATAATATAAAATCATATGTCAACTAAAAATATTTTCTCTGAAAAAATTACTCACCCAACTCTGTCTTCCTTCTCAACTTTACTTATCTATACCTTTTCCTATGCGTAAAAAATAATACCTTTAATTATAAAATTTCTAAAAATAACTTGAAAATTATACTATTATATTGTATAATGTATATCAATAATTCCTAATTACAAGAGAGTGGGGCAACCCGCTCTCTTATCATTTTGATTAAATACAAAAGGAGGTTTTATAATACTATGAAAAAAGATAGCAATACTGTCGCTTCTGTAAAAGAACTTGTTCTTCCTTATGCTCAACAACTCGGTCTTGATATCTGGGATATAAAATATCTCAAAGAAGGTAAAGACTGGTTTTTGCGAATTTTTATAGATAAACCCGGCGGCATTACTATAGAAGACTGCGAAAACCTCAGCCGTGCTATTGATGCGCCTTTGGACGACTTGACTGTCTTTAAAAACAGCTATTGCCTTGAGGTGTCTTCTCCCGGCGTTGAAAGAAAACTTGAAAAAAAACACCATTTCCAGAAATTTATCGGCAGCCCTGTGAATGTCAAACTCGTTCGCTCCCTTAATAACAAAAAAACTTTCTCAGGTGTGCTGACTAACTATGACCAGGATGATATAACTGTTACTGAAGATGATGGAAATATTCTCAATTTCAATATGAGTGATGTTTCATTTGTTAAATTAGATGATTTTAGGGGTGATTTTTAAAAATGGCTAAAGCTAATAAAGAATTTTTTAATGCATTGCATCTTTTAGAAAAAGAAAAAGGTATCCCTGTGGATTTTATGATAAAAAAAATAAGCGAATCAATTATCATCGCTTGTAAAAGAAATTACGGCGGTAATGATGACGCTTTAATAAATATCGATCCCGATAAGGCTAAATTTGAAGTCTTTTTACGCAAATCCGTTGTCGAAGATGTCATTAACCCAAATAAGGAAATCTCTTTGGATAATGCTCGTAATATCGACCCAAAAACCGGTATCGGTGAAAAAGTAAATATAAAACTAAATACAAAACAATTCGGCAGAATTGCTGCTCAAACCGCCAGAAATATCATAAGACAAGGTATCAGAGACGGCGAAAGAGAACAACTTATGCAGGAATTTAAGAAAAATTATCACGAAATTATTAACGCTCAAGTCGATAGAATAGATGATAAAAACGGTGCTGTTACCCTGAAAATCGGTAAGTCTACGGCTGTCTTGCCAAAAGGTAAGCAAATCTCAGGCGAAACTTTTACCGAGGGTCAATTCGTTAAAGTGTATGTCTCTGATATTACAGAATCAGATAAAGGCCCAAGAGCTGTCATCACAAGAGTCCACCCCGATTTTGTAAAACATCTGTTTGAAAAAGAAGTGCCTGAAATTTATAACGGCGAAATAGAAATTAAGGCAATATCTCGTGAGCCCGGCTCAAGAACCAAAATGGCCGTTCTCAGCCACGACGAAAATATCGATTGTATCGGCTCCTGTATAGGCTCAAAAGGTATGAGAATTGCTAACGTTTCCAAGGAGATAAATTCAGAAAAAATAGATGTCGTTAAATATAGCGATAACCCTGTTGAGTTCATTTCAGCTGCACTCTCTCCGGCTAAAATCACAAAAGTTATTATAGACGATGAAGAAAATCATCTGTGCCGCGCTATCGTTTCTCCTTCTCAGCTTTCTCTTGCTATTGGTAACAAAGGCCAAAATGTCAGACTTGCTGCAAAACTTACCGGCTGGAAAATTGATATCAAACCTGAAGAAGCTGAAGAAACTTCAACCTTTGATAGCACTGCACTTCCTGACACCAACAGTGTTCCCGATATACAGCCTGAGTTAAGTGATGATTTTAATGCCGACAGTAACCTAACTTTGACCGAAACTCAAACCGATTCGTCCGAAAACGCTGAGAATATAAACGAAATATAAAATCTCTTAAATCAGAGGCTGATTATATTATGAAAAATAAAAAAATACCATTAAGAAAATGCTTAGGCTGTTCTGAAAAAAAAGAAAAAAAAGACTTGATAAAAATTGTTAAGGCTCCTTCCAATACCCTTTCTGATGCTGCCGGCAGACCTGAAATCTCTTTGGACCTGACCGGTAAATTGCCGGGAAGAGGTGCTTATATTTGTAAAAATATCGACTGCCTTAATAAAACTAAAAAAAGTCGCCGGCTTGAGAAAACTTTTAAATGTAAAATCCCTGACGATATATATGAAGCTTTGGAAAGGGAGTTGAATTCTTAATATGCAGGATAAATTGCTCTCTTTTTTGGGACTCGCAAGAAAAGCCGGTAAACTGAATATAGGCTCCGATGCTGTTATAAATTCTATTCTAAAATTAAATTCAAAACTCGTTCTCTTTGCTTCGGATGCTTCTCAAAATACCGTTTCTAAAATTTTAAAATATTCAAAAAAAAATAATATTGTTACTCTATTTTGTAACAGAACGAAGAACGACTTCTATAATATGTTTAATAGACAATGTGCCGTTTTGTCCGTTAATGATGAAAATTTTTCAAAAAAAATCTGTAGTCTTATAAAGGAGGAAACTAAATGAAAAAAACTAAATACAGAGTAAATAAACTTGCTAAAGATTTTAATCTCAAAAGTAAGGATATAATCAATATATTAAAAATCTATTTCGAAGAACCTAAAAAATATATGACCGCTTTAACCGATGAAGAACTTAATATCGTTTTTGAAAATATTACCCAATCTAATCAGGTGCAAAACTTTAATTCCTTTTTTAACCCTTCCGCTAAATCAACTAAAAAAACATCTGCCCAACCAGCTGCCCAGAAAAAGAAAAAGGATTTTACTAAAAAAGAAACTAAAGATATAAATAAACCTAAACGCACAGAACAAGTTAAAGACGAAAAACCTAAGACTCAGGATAAAACTAAATTTAGTAAACCTGATAACGAAAAAAATATTACTAAAACTAAAAAAACAATCGCTAAAACTCCTAACCCAATTCCTGTTGCTAAACCGGATAACGAAAAGGAAACTGTACAAAATAATTTAGATCAGAATAAAAATAAAAAGAAATTGCAAAATAAGAAAAAGAAACATTCTGACCTCAAAACTATTATCAGACCCGATGCCAATGATAATTTTGAAAATAAAGTAACCCAGGACGAAAATTATGACACAAGAAAAAAAGGCCGTATAGTAGATACCAGAACTTCTAATGTCAATATCGATAAGTATAACGAAAAATACGATAGATTAGCTTCTGAAAAAATTAAAACCGATAACGTTGTTAAAAAACAAAAACTTAACCAACGCTCTAATAAAAGAGGTAAACAAAGAAGCTCTAAACACGAAACCGAGGCCGAAAGACTCAAGAGAATCGCTATGGAACGCAAAAATAAACCCATTACTGTACACATCCCTGATGAGATAACAGTTAATGAACTTGCTTTGCGTTTGAAAGCTACTGTTGCTGAAGTTATGAAAAAACTTATGATGCTCGGTGTTATGGCTACTGTTAATGATAATATCGACTTCGATACCGCTTCTCTTGTCGCTATGGAATTCCACGCTAAAGTCGAAAAAGAAGTTATCGTCACCATCGAAGAAAGAATTATAGACGATAGTGAAGATGATGATAAAAACTTAGTCCCTCGTGCTCCTGTAGTTGTTGTTATGGGCCACGTGGACCACGGAAAAACTTCTTTGCTCGATGTTATAAGACATACAAGCGTTACATCTGTCGAAGCAGGCGGAATCACTCAGCATATCGGTGCTTATCGCGTTAAAATTAACGATAGAGATATTACCTTCCTTGATACCCCCGGCCACGAAGCTTTTACTACTATGAGAGCCCGCGGTGCTCAGGTCACTGATATTGCAATCCTTGTTGTTGCTGCTGATGACGGCATCATGCCTCAGACTATTGAAGCTATCAACCACGCAAAAGCTGCTAACGTTTCTATTATCGTTGCTATTAACAAAATAGATAAAGAAGGTGCTAACATAGATCATGTCAAAAATCAATTAACCGAACATGATCTTATCCCTGAAGAATGGGGCGGCGATATCCCTTGTATCCCGGTTTCTGCAAAGAAAAAACAAGGCATCGAGGATCTACTCGAAATGGTCACTCTTATTGCTGATATGAAAGAACTAAAGGCCAATCCTCAAAGAGCCGGTAAGGGTACTGTAATCGAAGCAAGACTCGACAAGGGCAGAGGTCCTATTGCTACAATGCTTGTCCAAAACGGTACTATGAAAAAAGGCGATATCATCGTTGCCGGTACTTGTGTTGGCCGCGTTCGTGCTATGATGGATGATACCGGCAGACTTGTAAATTCAGCCGGACCTTCAATTCCTGTCGAAATAACCGGCTTAGGCGATGTTCCTAATGGCGGCGATGTGTTTAACTGCGTTTCAGACGAAAGACTTGCAAGAACTTTAGTCGAACAACGAAAAGCTAAACAAAAAGAGGAAATATTTAACGCTCAAACTAAAGTTACTCTTGATAACCTCTTTGACCAGATGCAAATTGGTGATATCAAAGAACTTAAAATTATCGTTAAGGCTGATGTTCAAGGCTCTGTTGAGGCCGTCAGACAATCTCTTGTTAAGCTGTCTAACGACGAAGTCAGAGTTAATGTTATCCACGGCGCTGTAGGCGCTATCAATGAATCTGATGTTATGCTTGCAAGTGCTTCAAATGCTATTATCGTCGGATTTAATGTCAGACCTGATTCTGTTGCTATGAATAATGCTGAAAAAGATGGCGTTGATGTAAGACTTTACAGAATTATTTATGATTGTATTGAGGAAATTGAGTCTGCTATGAAGGGTATGCTCGCTCCTAAGTTTACTGAAAAAATCTTAGGCCACGCTGAATGTCGTATGGTATATAAGGTTTCTAATGTCGGCACTATCTCAGGAAGCTATGTTCTTGACGGCAAAATAACCAAAAATGCCCAGATAAGAGTCGTTAGAGACGGTATCGTCATCTTTGAAGATAAAATCTCCTCTCTCAGAAGATTTAAAGACGATGTCAAAGAAGTCAGCCAAAGCTATGAGTGCGGTATCAGCTTGGATAAATTTAACGATATTAAAGAGGGCGATATCTTAGAAGCTTTTATAATGGAAGAATGTGCTCGATAATTTTATTTTTAATTAAGGATATGGTGAAAAATTATGCCTTCTTATAAACTCCAAAGAGTAACTCGTGATGTCGAAAGAGAATTAACTGTTATTTTACAGAAAATTAAAGACCCCAGAGTAAAAGACAGTCTTGTAAATATCGTTAATGTCGATCTCTCTAACGATTATTCTCACTGCAAAATATATATAAGCTCTATAAAGGGACTTGAAACCTCTAAAATCGCTGCTCAAGGCCTTAAATCCGCTTCCGGATATATTAAACGCGAACTCTCAAACAGCGTCAAGTTAAGACAAATGCCTAACCTCATCTTCGTCCCAACCGATTCTATTGAGTATAGCGCTAATATATCTAAAATGCTGGAGGATCTCTCTAAATGAACAACTTTTTAAACCTTGTTAATCATCAGACCGACTCCTTTCTGAGCTTTATTTCCGATAAAACCAACATCATTATCTTATCTCACTCTCTTCCCGACGGAGATGCTATGGGCTCTTCCTATTCCTTAGGATTTGCCCTTAAAGCTCTTAATAAAAAAGTTAAAGTCTTATGCCACGACCCATTTCCCAAAAAATTCACCAATATCCTTGGTGAATTTCCTAACGATAACTTTAACTACCCTGATGCAGTCATTACTGTAGATGTTTCGTCCCCTTCTCTGTTTGGCGACAGTTTGGCTAAGTATGTTAATAAGATCGATATATGTATAGATCATCATAAAAGCACCTCTAAATTTGCTAAATATAATATCGTTTATTCATTCGCAGCTTCTACCTGTGAGATTATTTACAGAATGATTTTAAGAATGGGTGTTCAAATTACTCAAAATATCGCAGACTGTTTATATTTAGGTATTATAACTGATACAGGCTGCTTTCTATACCCTAATGTTACTGAAAACACTTTCTTAACCGCTGCTGCTTTAGTTAAATATGGCGCTAAAACAGCTAAATTAAATAAAATTATATTTAACACAAAGTCTCTTGAAGTTATAAATCTCGAACACGCTGTTATGTCTACTTTGAGATTCTTTATAAATAATAAGTGTGCTATCGTTACTTGTTCTGAGATAATGAAAAAAAGATATCCACTCAAAGATACCGATGTTTTTAAAATCTCTCATCTGCCTCAGACTATTGAAGGTGTTTTAATTGCGATAACTCTGGAACAAAGAGATGATTTTTATAAGGTTTCTTTAAGAACTGTCGATGATATAGATGCTTCTTTTCTCTGCTCGAAATTCGGCGGCGGCGGACATTTGAATGCTGCAGGTTGTAAAATCCGCGGTAATGTAAACGAAATTATACATAAACTTGTTAAAGAATGTGAATTATATTTAGATGAGTACTTTAAAAATGCAAAATAATAATTATAATGGAATCATTATTATAAATAAACCTGAAAATTTTACATCTTTTGATGTTGTTGCCGTTATGAGAGGTATCTTAAAACAAAAAAAAATCGGCCATACCGGTACTCTTGACCCTATGGCAACCGGCGTTTTACCTGTTATGCTCGGCAAAGCTACAAAAACTCTTTCTATCTTAGAGGATACCGATAAAGAATATATCGCTCAGTTTAAACTCGGACTCGAAACCGATACTCAGGATATTACCGGAAAAATCTTAAATACTGCTGATGTCTGCGTGAGATCCCGTGATATCGAAAACGCTTTAGAAAACTTTAAGGGCGAAATCTTCCAAATCCCACCTATGTATTCCGCTGTAAAAGTAAACGGCAAACGCCTTCATGAACTTGCAAGACAGTCTATAGAAGTTAAACGCAAACCACGAAAAATATATATAAGTAATATAAAACTCATTGAGTTTAACTCTGATACTTCTGTTGGCTCTTTGCTTATAAGCTGCTCAAAAGGTACTTATATAAGAACTATCTGCCACGATATGGGAAGATTGCTCGGTTCTTATGCTGTTCTTACCAATCTTAAACGAACTAAGGCTTGCTCTTTTACTTTAAACGACTGCATCACTTTAGAACAGCTTAAATCTCTTGCAGATAATAATAAAATAAATCAATATATTCTTGGTATTGATACTCCGTTTCATTCTTATAATCCTGTTTCTCTTGTTCTTAAAGATGCTGTAAAATTTCAAAACGGCGTAAAACTTCCTCTTGATTCAATCAATATCAATACATATAGAGATAATGAATTGTTCAGAGTCTATTATCAAGATAATTTCTTAGGCCTTGGTCAGGTCTTCCTAAACGACGGTATATTTAAAATATTTAAAAATTTAAGTGTAATAAAATTGTAAATAAATAAAAAAACAGTAGCCTTGTGGTAAAACTTGACTACTGTTTTTATTTTTGGTTATTCTATTAAACTTGATGCTGATGATGCACTTTGCTGTGTTGCCTCTTGCTCTGCTAATGATACAACCGCTTTGCCATCCAGAAGATTCTTACAGTCCTCTTTAATCTTTGCTATATAGGTCATATACTCAACTGAATTACAACTTTCGTTTATATCTATTAAAGCTTTCTCACTGTTTTCTGACGGATAAAATGTTATAATATCTGCTGACTTTTCTTGGTCTGTGTAAACAAGCTTACATACTAATAATGCCTGCTCTGTTGACTTTTCTTCTTTTGTGAATTCCTGCTTCTTCATCGCTTTTAAATTAGAATAGAAAATTGTAAAGTCACCAACTGATATTTCTTTTCCATCACTTATTACACTTTTTAAATTGCCCGATTCATCAAAAGTCAATTCAAATTTATAATCCTTATTGTCAAAATTTAATGTTAGCTCTTTAATCCCGGATAATTCTTGTCCTATTATCGTTTTATCCGCTATATCATCATACTGTGCGTTTATAACATCTGTTGTGTCTAAAGTAACTTTATATATAACCGGCAATCCTTCCTTTATAACATATATATTGTTATCTTTATCTTCTTTTGAAATCATTAAAGTAAAACTTCTGTCTTCATACTGTGCTTGTATTTTGGAATATGGTGTATAAAGACCATATTTTTCCAAATCTTCATTAGACGGATTATATTTTACTACCTCTGATGATTTATAACCTATCAGCTCTGTTGCATAATCAAGTATTTTATCATCAAGTGCTAAATTAGTGATGTCTTTATTTGAAACTGTATATTTTCCGTCTTCGCCTTTTGTTACGGTTATCTCGCCGTCTCTTGATGTTCCTCCTAATACAAGCTTCTCAAGAGTTGGCTGAGTTTGTCCGTTTTCCAATGGTTCGGTTACATATTCATAGATAAAGTCATTTGTTGTATAGAAAAATGTGTCTACTTTAGCATTCGAGAAAAGATAAACTTTCGACTGTCCGGCCTGACATACATATACTCCTGACCCTGATGGAGCATCGTTGCCTATATATAAATTTAAAGTCGCTCCGTCAAGATAGGTTACCTCTGTTACAACTTTTGGGCTGACTAAGCCAAATATGGATAAATCCGCTGCATCTGAATCAATTATCTCTGTTGCCGCTACTCCTGCACAATCTGCTAATAAGGCTGTGAACTTCGATTGCGAGGTCGGTAATCCTGATAACTTCTCAATACTGCAATCTGCATTATTCGCACTGACCTCATACTCATCATACTGATTCTTTACCTTTATTTTTACTATATCTCCTGCTGCATAATCATTTAGTGTAAGCTGTGCTGTAACCTTCTTTTGTGCGTTGCTTCCGACCTTTTCTACAGGCAACTGAATAAGAACTATAAGAGATAATATCAGTACCACTAATGTACTTATCCATACTATCATATTCTTAACTTGTCTATCCATATTATCTGCCCTTTCTTCTTATCCATATAAATATACCTGCTACTATTAGTGCAATCGGTACTATTATCGCAAGTATAACTCCTATTGTTAATGCCTGTGTTGTATTTATCTTCAGCATATCATACTCTACACTTTTGGATTCTATTATAACATTATTTTCGTTCTCTGATATACTATTAAACAGATTTATAAAGTAAGAAGAATTATTTAATGATGACCTTAACAGTAATCCGGAATCAAACGCTAATGTAGATGATACTACACATACACTTGATTTTACATCTGCTTCTGTTTTGGTTGATATACAGCTTGCTGTAATCGGACCACATATATCACTCTCAGATGGCTGCCAGTCATTTCCTGCTCCCATCGGTATTATTCCTGCTGTTTCTGAAAAATATAACAACTCGTTTGATGCAACCTCTGCATCTTCTATCATTGTTATCGGCTTTGCTATTGGAACTGCTACAGGTATTGATGTGTTCTTTAAATTCTCTGTGTACTCATTTTGAGAATATCCACATATCGTGTAGTAAACTGAATTTGAAAATAAGTTGTTTACATCAGTTTCAAACACATTTCCACTGCCTACACTCATTCCCCAATCTTTCAAAAAATTATTAAGATTCGGTGTCTCTCCCGCATCAGGACTTGCTATGTAAACTATGTTCCTGCCAATACTCTTGCCTTTTTCCATATGCTCTTTTAATTTATTTATCCCTTGTTCATCATAGTCATAAAGCGGACCGTAAATTATAGATATCTTAGCATCTTCTGAAAGCTGCGATGTCAATATTTTCGTTTCCACAACCTCATAATTGTTCTGCTCTAAAAGCGACTTTAATGCTGTGTAATCCTCTTCTTCATAACCTAAGATAAACTCCACTTTTATTTTTTCTTCACTTGTTAAATTCAAAATTGCTGAGGTTATTGCTTGTTCTGCTTTCGATGCCGTTATTGTATATCCATAAGAATAATATGAATATTCTCCTTCAAAAAGATCTTCTGCTGTTAATACGCTATAGTCACTTTCTGTTCTTACAATTATATCAGCCGCTTTTATATTATCTTGTGAATATT
>JAUMXZ010000012.1:16574-25854 GCA_030528905.1 Clostridia bacterium
CTAAATTCGGTAATGATGATGACAGAGTTGACCTTATTGCAAAGGATATGTCTCATAAGGTTATTACAGAGCTCAGGAAAACTCCGACATACAGAAATGCAATTCACACACTTTCTGTTCTTACAATTATATCAGCCGCTTTTATATTATCTTGTGAATATTGTGTTGCTATGTTAGGATGCTTGTCAAGATCTAAGTAACTAACGCTTATTTTGTCTGAATATTGGGGGTATTGATCTATTATATTGCTTGCCTGATTATAATACTCTGAATCTATACTCCTGAAATCTTCCTTGCTCTCTAAAACCAAAATCTCAATGTTTTTATCTATTGTAGGAATATACGCTTTGGTTTCTTCTGATATTTCAAAAAAGTCATTAGATGTAACATCATATTGTAAATTTATTTTCTGATTTAATATATTAACTATTACATTAAACAATACTACAACAGCTATAATACATACAGTCATAACTGTTGCTATTGCTCCATATTTAAACTTTCGCTCTTTTAGAAATTTCATTTTATATGCTACACCCCTTCCTTATGCCCATCTTTTCTTTTCAAAAACTCTTACATTTAAAAATATAAATAATACTGCTACACTTAGGTAGAACACTGTGTCCGGAATACTTAATATCCCTACCATAAAATTGGTGTAATGATTTGAAAAAGACAGCCAGTTAAACACCGTTGTTATTATTTCTACATTGAAAAATGACGGTATAGAATCCATCATAAGAATAAAAAATCCTGTTGCAAATGTCAAAACCGCCGAGATTAGCTGATTCTCTGTTATTGATGATAAAAACATACCTATCGCTATAAATGCTGCACCTATTAAAAATAGTCCAAAAAAACTAAGCAGTGTAGTGGACCACGCTAATGTCGAAAATATCGATACGATTACTGCAAACACTAATGTTGAGCTTATTGCCATTGTATATACCAAAAGTGCTGCAAAATATTTCCCAAGCGTTATTGATAATATACTGACCGGTGCTGTGAATAAAACCTGATCTGTCTTTTGCTTCTTGTCTTCACTCCACATCCTCATCGTTAAAATCGGTGTTATAAATAACGCTATTGTAAATAAATTTAAAAATACATACATAAGATTCGATGTCCCGTATACTGATAAGCATATCAAATAAAAATATAATCCTGCAAAAAAATAAAATACCGCAAGATATACAAATCCTAAAACAGATGTAAAATATGATTTTAACTCTCTTTTAAAAACTGCTGCCATTATTTGTTCACCTCGTCTTCTTCTGTCTGTTCTGCTAACTCTTCTTTTTCCTGGTCAGATTCTTCTGCCTTTATATCTGCTATATCCTCTGAAACATCTTCTTCTGATTCTTCCAAAATGTCAGCACTTTCTAAGTCTTTTTCCATAAGCTCCATAAATATGTCTTCCAAGTTAGTTTCTTCAGCTTTAAGCCCAAGCATCACAAGATTATTTCCTAAAACAGCACTTGATATCTCTCGTCTTATATCTTTATCTGCCTTTATTATTATATTTACGCTGCCTTCTGCTTCTTTTTCTGTTAAAACATCTGATGTGCACTGCATATTATTTATTTCTTCATATAGATTATTTATATTTTCTTCTTCACCCTCAACAGTTACTGTAAAGACTTTTTCACTGCTTGATTTTTTCGATAGATTCTCTGTTGTATCATCTGCTACCAAAACACCTTTGTTTATGACTATAACTCTGTCACATACTGCCTGGACCTCTGAAAGAACGTGAGATGATAAAATAACCGTATGGTCTTCTCCAAGTTCTTTTATCAAACTCCTAATCTCTATTATCTGTTTTGGGTCAAGTCCTACTGTCGGCTCATCAAGGATAAGAAGCTTTGGATTTCCCAACAATGCCTGCGCAATTCCTACTCTTTGCTTGTAGCCTTTGGATAAATTCCTTATCAGTCTATCATATACATCATCTATTTTAACCTTTGTGCATATATCTGATATGTGTTCAAACTTGCTCTTCTTAATGCTGTCTATCTTCTTTATTTTTTTCAGATCATAGACAAAACCAATATATTCAAACACCGTCATATCCTGATAAAGCGGTGGAATCTCCGGAAGATAGCCTATCATCGACTTAGCTTTTATCGGATCTTCTAAAATTTCTGTTCCATCTATTGTCACTGTTCCTGTTGTTGATGAAATATATCCTGTCATAATGTTCATTGTTGTTGTTTTACCTGCTCCGTTTGGCCCTAAAAACCCTAATATCTCACCTTCCTGTACTGTGAAATTTAAGTCCTTTATCGCCAGCTGATTTGCATAATATTTGCTCAGGTTCTTTACCTCTACCATTTTTTACCTCACTCCTTTTCATATTCACAATGTGTTACATTATACCATATACATCATATTTATTTTTGAATTTTTTGTAAACCTTAAAATAATTTACTATAACAAAAAAGGTCTGAGCGCTTTTTTACACTCAGACCTTTTATAAGATTTGCAAAAATTATCCGATTTCTACAGAAATTTTACAATTTTGTCTTATTGCTACTGAACGCATAACTGTTCTTATAGCCTTAGCAATACGACCTTGTTTTCCAATAACTCTACCCATATCTTCTTTGGCAACATAAAGATGATATACTACGATGCCTTCCTCGTTGGGTTCATCAACAACAACATTTACTTCTTCTTGATTTTCTACTAAACTTTTAGCAATGTCTGTTAACAAATTCTTCATAGCAAAACCTCCCCAAAAAAATTTAACAAAATAAATATATAATTATATTATTTCATTCTTCTTAAAAATTGCCTTTACGGTATCTGTTGGCTGTGCTCCGTTTGCGATCCAGCTTTTTGCTTTCTCTACATCAATCTTAACCTCTGAAGGCTCTTTCATTGGATTGTAATATCCGATTTCTTCAATAAAACGACCATCGCGAGGATATCTGGAATCGGCTACCACAATTCTGTAAAATGGTGATTTTTTTGCTCCCATACGACGAAGTCTAATTTTTACTGCCATATTTTTTCACCTCCAAATTAGTATTTATATATAAAATTAAAGCCCAAACTCCGATAAATTCATTCCCGGAAAGCCTTTAACCTTACCCTTTTTTGTAAACCTCTTAACCATTTTTTGCGTCTGCTCAAACTGTTTAAGAAGTTTATTTACATCTTCTACTTTCATTCCGCTTCCTTTTGCTATTCTTCTCTTCCTCGAAGCATTCAAAAGCGATGGCTTTGTTCTTTCCTCTAAAGTCATAGACATAATTATAGCCATATTCCTGTCTATAATTCTCTCATCTATATCTACATCTTTTATCTTATTTGAAAGACCCGGAACTTTTGAAAGTATAGATTTCATAGAACCCATTTTCTTTAACTGTTTGAATTGGTCGTATAAATCTTCCAAATCCATTTTGTTCTTTTCTATCTTTGCTGCAACCTTTAAAGCTTTCTTTTCATCAAGCTTCATCTCTGCTTCTTCTATCAGGGTTAATATATCTCCCATACCCAATATTCGCGAAGCCATTCTATCCGGATGAAACACTTCCAAATCTGAAAGCTTTTCTCCTGTACCTGCAAACTTTATAGGTTTTCCGGTAACAGATTTTACTGACAGTGCAGCACCGCCTCTTGTATCACCGTCAAGCTTGGTTAATATTACTCCTGTTATTTCCAGTGTATCGTTAAACGATTTCGCTATATTAACTGCATCTTGTCCGGTCATTGAATCTACAACCAATAAAATTTCCTGAGGAGTTACAGCCGAATTGATATTTCTCAATTCATCCATTAGTTTTTCATCTATGTGCAATCGACCTGCGGTATCTATGATTACAATATCATTGCCGTAGTCTTTTGCACGGGATATTGCCTTTTGTGATATTTTCACCGGATCATCCTGACCCATTTCAAAAACAGGTACGCTGATTTTTTCTCCCAAAACCTGCAGCTGTTTTATTGCAGCGGGTCTGTAAACATCGCCTGCAACAAGCAAAGGTCTGTGACCTTTATTTTTCAGCATTAGTGCAAGTTTTGCTGAATGTGTTGTCTTACCTGATCCCTGAAGACCGCACATTAGTATAACCAGCGGAGGGTTCGACGGAACTTTTAACTCTGAGGAGGAATCACCCATAAGCCTTACAAGCTCTTCGTTGACTATCTTGACTACCATTTGAGCCGGCGTTAAACTTTCCATTACTTCTACGCCTATTGATCGCTCATAAATAGTATTTGTAAAATCCTTAGCTATCTTATAGCTTACATCTGCTTCAAGCAGCGCAAGACGAATTTCTCTCATAGCTATTTTTACATCACTTTCAGAAAGCTTTCCTTTGCCTCTTAACTTTTTAAACACGGATGTTAACTTATCCGAAAGACTGTCAAAAGCCATATTATCCCTCCTAATCTTAGAAATTTAATATAAGTCATCTAAATTTTTCAGCGTCTTTTTTATTTTTCCTACGCTGTAATTTATTTCTGTTGAAATATTCATCCGATTATTAAGATATTCTATACGATCCACACTATCTTTTATAGTTTTCAGCCCGGAGCGTATTTCCTGAAGCTTTCGTGCTAATTTCAGTTTTTCTTCTATATCGAACAAAAAACTCTCCGCACGCTTTATTGAATCGCGAACACCTTGACGGGTGATTCCCTGACTTAATGCAATTTCCGCAAGTGATAAATCCTCGTTATAATATTTATCTATTGCGTCAAACTGTTTTTCTGTCAAAAGTTCTCCGTAGAAATCAATCAATAAAGAAATTTGCAAATCTTTCAAACATACCGCCACCCTACTAAATAAAGAAATAATCACATAAGGTTTACATTATCTGACAAAAAGCAATATGATGATGTAATTTGTAGAAAATATATGTAAAGTGTTTATCTTTACAGTCGCCTTAGATATTATATAATAATATTATTCTATTGTCAAGATAAATTTTAATGTATTTTATAAAAATTTTTATCTATTTCAGCTAAATTTTTTCAGGTTTTCTTGTGTTTTCTACAATTTTTTCTCTTTTTATTAGCTATTTTTTTCCCTTTTCATTCCCTCTTTTCATTACCTATATAATTCTTTCACTTCTTGGTTATATTCTTTATCTGCTTCGTAATATAAATTTATATATTACCATTTATTTTTGGAGGTTCAAAATGAAAAAATTTTTATCAGTTTTTCTAACCTTTATATTCTTCCTTCCCATTACCTATACACTATCCCCTGTTTGTTCTGCCGCTGTTTCTGCTCCTGATATAACTGCTCCGGCTGCTATACTGATAGAACAAAGCTCCGGTAAAATCCTCTATGCTAAAAATGAAAACGATATACGACCTTGTGCTTCTATCACCAAGATTATGACCTTACTGCTTGTTATGGAAGAATTGGAAAACGGCAACTTAAATCTTGATGATATGCTGACTGCCAGTGAACACGCAGCTTCTATGGGCGGTTCTGATATATGGCTTAAAGCCGGTGAACAAATGAGTGTTAATGACTTAATAAAAGCTACCTGTGTTGCTTCTGCTAATGATGCTGCTGTAGTCTTAGCTGAAGCTATTTGTGGATCCGAAGATGCTTTTGTTGATGAAATGAATAAAAAAGCTCAAAAACTCGGTATGACAAATACCACTTTTAAAAACTGCAACGGTCTTGACCAAGACGGTCATCTTACCTGTGCTGCTGATATCGCTATTATGTCAAGGGAGCTTCTGAAGTATGATAAAATTTTAGAATATACCTCTATCAGACTTGACTATCTAAGGGATGGTAAGACTCAGCTTGTAAACACTAACAAGCTTCTTAATAATTATCCCGGCATAACAGGTCTTAAAACCGGTACGACCTCTCAAGCGGGAAGCTGTATGAGCGCAAGTGCCCAAAAAAATGATCTGCACCTGATTGCTGTTGTTCTCGGCTGCCAAAACAGTACCGATCGATTTAACGACTCCAAACTTTTGCTCGATTACGGCTTTTCTAATTTCTTAATCTATACCCCTAACATAGAAAATGACGTCATCTCTTCTGTAAACATAGAAAACGGAATGAAAAATGAACTCTTGGTTGTCTATGACAAGCCTAATAATATCGTTGTATCAAAACAAGATAAATCCAAAATTTCTTCATCACAGCATATCTTTGAAAATATCTCTGCTCCTGTTCACCAGGGCGATAAAATCGGCTATGTCCAATTCTTATTAAATGGCGAGGTTTTAAACGAAATATCTATTTTAGCTTCTGAAGATATTGAAGAAATAACCTTTAAATCTATTCTAAAGCTCTTTTTGGAAAACTTTTTTATCATTTAACTTGTCAAATTTTAGCTAATATAATAACATATATCCTCTTGATTTAAAATTTATATTTATGTATAATTATAAATAACATATGCGGTTAGCATACGCTAACATTGTGCTGTTAGTTTTGGGAGGATTGTTATGAATTTTATATTTAAGCGTTTTATTAAAGACTACACTAACACTTCAGACCCGGGTGTACGCGTTGCTTATGGTACTTTATCCGGTGTTGTCGGTATAATTTGCAATATTGCTCTGTTTGTTTCCAAGCTCTTGATAGGCTTGATGAGCGGCTGGATCTCTATTGTTGCTGATGCCTTTAACAATATTACCGATGCCGCAACCTCTATATTATCCCTTATCGGCTTCAAAATTTCTAATGCTCCCCCTGATAAAAAACATCCGTTTGGTCACGGTCGTGCTGAATATGTTTATGGCTTTGTTATATCTATTATCATTTTAATCGTTGCCTACGGGCTTATGTCTAATTCTTTTAATGAAATTCTAAACCCCGAAGAAGAACATTTTAGTTTGATTTCTGTTGTCATTCTTCTTATTTCTGTTTTCTTTAAACTATTTATGTTCCTCTTTAATATGAAAATAAGCAAAACCATTGATTCTCAAACTATTAAGGCTGTTGCTATGGACTGCATTTCTGATGTATTCTCCAGCTTATCTATTATTATCGGTATCTTTATTAGCTATTTCTTCAATGTGAGCATTGATGCTTATATCGGTATTCTCGTTTCTATTTTTATCGTCTTTACCGGTATTTCTTCTATGAAAGAAACCTACAATCTTCTGCTCGGAGCACCACCCAGTCCTGAACTTATAAAAAGCATTAAATCTCATGTTATGTCTTATGACAAAGTCATCGGTGTTCACGATCTTATTCTTCACAGCTATGGTCATACACTGGAAATGATTACTCTTCATCTTGAAATACCCTGCACTGTAGATGTTATGAAAATGCACGATATCGTCAGTCAGATTGAATACGATCTATCAGAAAAATTTCGATGCAGCGCTGTTATACGAATAGATCCCGTTGTTATCGATGATAACCAGAGGAACCATCTGCGAAGCCAGATTATGACTATTGCAAAAAACATCAACCCCCGTTTGGAGCTGCATAACTTTAAACTCATAAGAGGCTCTTCTGATAATAAAATATCTTTTGAACTAATTGTTCCTTTAGACGATAAACTTACAAATGACGAAATTAAAAATAAAATTGTCAGCGAATTTAAAAAACTTGATGATAAACATACCGTTATGATAACTGCAAAGAGAGGGTACTCATAATATGGCCAGACTTTTTGAACTTGATCATAGACTTCAATGCTGTGCTGATATGGTTTCCTGTGATGAAAATTTAGTCGATGTCGGAACTGACCACGCTTATCTGCCGATTTGGCTTGTCAAAACAGGGAAAATTAAAAACGCTATAGCTGCTGATATAAACCCTTTACCATTACAAAAGGCTCTTAATAATATTGTAAAATATAAGACTCAAAATGAAATTAAAATCACTCTCTCTGATGGTCTTAATAATATCAGTGAGAAAGATGCTTCTACCATTGTAATTGCCGGTATGGGCGCTGATTCTATTATTTCTATTATTAAATCTTGTCCCTGGGTTAAAAATAATAAAACACTTATCCTGCAGCCTATGACTTCTCCGGAAAAATTACGCCGTTTCCTCAAAGATAACCTGTTTACCATTATCGCAGAAAAAGCTATTCTTTCTTCCGGCAAGTCCTATTCTGTAATGAAAGTCTGTTGTGGATATGACAAATTTTCTGAAAACATCTTATACCCTTATATAGGTAAAATCTGCCAAAATGATGACATCTATTATGATGACTTTTCTGCTGTCACTACTTATATAGAAAAAGAAATTAAAAATCTTAATAACAGATTAAAAGGATTTATAAACAAAAATAAACTTGAAGAAATTGATAATATTAAAAATATTATCATAAAACTTGAGGAGGTATTAACAAACTATTATGACTAAAGTTTGTGATGTATATAATTTTATTGACACTTTCGCTCCGTTTAACTCTGCTATGAGCTTTGATAATGTCGGAGTCCTTGTAAATAGTACAAGCACTTTTGATAAGGCTCTTGTTTGCCTTGATATCACTCCTGCTGCTGTAGAAAAAGCTGTTAAAACAGGTGCTCAGCTGATAATCAGCCATCACCCGGTCATCTTCAGACCTTTGAAAAATATATCTAAGGATGATATTGTTTTTAAACTTATTCAAAATAATATCACCGCCATTTGTGCTCATACCAATCTTGATATGGGCAAAGGCGGTGTTAATGATACTTTAGCTCAGATTTTAGGCCTCAAAAATGTTGAGCCTTTTACCTGCTGCGGCGAATCTGCAAGCTCTCTTTTAGGCTTTCTTGATGAAAAAATGTCTTCACAAAATTTTATAAATATGATCAAAAATAAATTAAACTGTTCCTCTGTTAAATATATGGATAGTAATAAAGACATAAAATCTGTTGCTATCTGTTCGGGCGCAGGCAGTGATATACTATTCTCGTCAGACAAAACCGCCGATGCTTTTGTTACCGGGGAAGTTAAACATCACGAGTTTATCTACGCTTATCAAAGAGGTATCACTATCGTTGAGGCAGGTCATTTTGAAACTGAAGATATAATTGTTAAGCCTTTAGCCAACAGACTTAGCTTAGAATTTAAAGACGCTTTGTTTATACCTTTTTATTCTGATGAGGCCCGTATCTATCACTCTTAACTAATCATCTTCTTTTTGGCTGTCATCATCTGCCTTATCTGGGTTTTCTTTGTTTGCTAACTTTGTATTCTTTCCAAACATTACAAGCAAGGCTAAGAGGATCAATAGTATTATACCTATGACAACAGGCATCGCAACCGAATTATTGCTCACTATCAGCGATTGCTCTGTTGCTTCTCTTACTATATTTGCTTCATCGGCTGCTTCTTCTTCGTCAT
>JAUMXZ010000131.1 GCA_030528905.1 Clostridia bacterium
TTACGAGGTTTCAAATGCAACAGGAAATCTTGTATTCTCTATGCCGTACAAAAAGTGATAAGTTTATTATTATTGTGATATAACAAAAGAAAAGAATTATGATAAAAGGAAAATTAAAAAAGGGTCAATAATTAATATTAAGTCGAATTTGTCAAAAAATTAAGCTGACAAATTCGGCTTTTTACTGGCTCTTTGTCAATAGTTGGGGTTAAAATCCTGTAAAGAATATTTTGGGAGGTAGTATAGACATCTATGCTACCTCTTTTTGAATGTCTGAAACTTTTTGTTTTTGGTATGAAAATATATGTAAAATTCTATTTCTGAATCGATTGAAATTACGATATCCGTATGCATTTCTTTTTAATACTTTAATTCTGTTGTTACATCCTTCTGTAAAGCCATTAGTGTAAGGATAATCAAAAGTATTCAATATTCCGGTTTGCCAATTAATTAATGTAATACTGCAGGTATCATAGTCTGGATTATCACTTGACTGCGCATCATAAATCCAGTCTGACATCATCTGTTTTGCGGTTTCTTTATCTTTGCAATCAAGTATTTCATAAAATGATTCTTTAAGATAATATGCTGTTCTTAATTCGTCACTTACATACAGCAAAGCCTCAACTTGCATAAGTTGTTCTTCTTTAAGTTTACTTCTCCTTTTTGTCAGTATGTGCTTTGAGTTCTTAAATAATAGCCTGTATTCTTTAGAGTATTTTTTCTGTATTCGTTTTCTGGTTCGCTCAAAAGCCCATATTATTTGTCGAACATAATGATATTTATCAACTAAATAAACGGAATTTTTAAAGAATACTTCAGATAATTCTCGATAGGGTTTCCACATATCGCTGACAAAAAACTGTACTTTGGCGCGTTCTTTTTTGTCGTATTGTTTTAAATATTGTATCAAATGACTTTGCTTTCTGTCCGGGAGAATATCAAGGATTACACCTGTTTTAGGATCTGTAATTATAGCCTGATATTTTTCTTTCCCTGTGTTGCCTTTAAATTCATCAATAGCTAATACTTCCGGGAGAGATTGTGGCTTTGAATATCCAACCAAATCGAAAATTCGGATAACTGTTGATACAGATAAATTCACTTCGCGAGCTACGGACGAAAAAGAACGAACATCTGTGAGAAGGTTAATAACCCAAGCGGAAAGTCTGTTTGTCATTCTGTGATATTTTGGAAGAAAACTTATATTTTCATAAAATCTTTTGCCGCAGTTTTTGCATACATATCTTCTTTTTCTCAATGATATGATAACAAAGTTGCCAAAAGATGAAATATCTTTAATCATTTGAGTACGATAATCATGAATTTTGTCGGTAATTTCACCACAACAAGGGCATTTGTGAGATCTTCTTTCCATTTCAGCACTAATTAATAGTGTATTTCCGAAATAGTCAGTATTTTTTAAAATTAAGTCTTGCAATCCTGTTAAATTTGTTGTAGAATAGTTGTAGAGCATATTTGTTCCTCCTGTCACGGTTTCTGGTCAATTCCATTATACAGGATTTTGAACAAATATGCTCTACTTTTTTTAAAATTTCTTTAATTTTTTTCAAGCTCTATTTGTTGGATACCCCAACATTTATTATAGAGCCACTATAAATCGTGGTATGCTTTTTTCATATATAGCAATTGAGAAAATATCATATCCCTTAGAGAGTTAAATGATTTTAGATAAATTTCTGTGTTTTGATGGACTTATGCCGAATTTTTTTCTGAAAACATTACAAAAATGTGTGGG
>JAUMXZ010000067.1 GCA_030528905.1 Clostridia bacterium
AATGAGTTACTCATATCATAGTCCGGGTTTTCATCGTTAGGGTTAAGGTTTTGATATGCAAGTTTTAGTTGCTTGCTGACTTTCTTTGATACACCCATAGCTGTAGCGTAAATAAGATATTCTTCCCAAACGCTAAGGTGTATAGAGGAATATTCTTTCATATTTGAAAAATCGAGTATGAATTTTTTAAGGCCTTTCCATTCATTGTGTCTAATTTCACCTGCAAGAGATAATCTAGGTTTTCTGGTTAGCAGCAGTAGTAAAATAATTGAGGAGAATAAAACAGAAAGGGCAGTAAACACAAATGTAATGAAGCCGAGTAAATATGTGCAGCTGAAAAATATTAGTATTGGGCAGATTACAGGCAAGTATCGCATAAATTTAGTTACATACGGTTGTTCATAAAAACCACTGTATTCACAATCGTGTTCTATTTGGGTTATTAAACTTTGCATTATTCTGTCGACTTTAGCATAGTTTCTTTCTGAATATTCTTTCATTTTTTTAGTGGTGAAGCTATCTTGATAAAATTTAGTTATTCCCTTCAGGTAGTCAAATATAATGATCTCACAGGAAGCAAGAGGCTTAGTACCTTCAGTATTTTTAAAAACAGTTATAAATATATCATTATTTTTGGTAGGCTGTATAGATATATATTTTTTATGAGCAAGGCTTAACATAATAGCACTTAACATATTACCGAATATTTTTTTGTTTTTAAGCACAGATTTATTTTTACGACCTTTATAATAGTGGAAAATTTCCGACATAGTGCCCGGATTTTCATATAGTGGAATATCTCTTATATATTCAGGCACAGAAGTTTTGTAGCGTCTATTTTTCTTTAGATGTTTAACAACTAAGAAGACAAGCAATACAAGTACTATAGCGGCAATAATTTTATCTATAACACCAAGAATATAGCTTCTGTGCAGCCTTTGAGAATATTCTTGTTCCCAGTTTGATTCCTGTGTTACTATGTCATCAAGAGTATCGGCTTTGATGATTTTATCACTGTTTTTAAACATATCAACGGGCAGACAAATTCGTGTTTCGACAAATGTCTTTGCAGGGATTTTATCAGCTGTAAAAGAGACTTGAGTTTGTGAATCTATATTAAGAAGACTCTTAGCAGTACAATGAAGCCACGCTCTTAAAGGAGTATTTTGTGTGTTTTCGGGAGTGATTATTGTGCAGTTCAAATTTTTTACAGGCAAGGAAAATTCAGGTCCAAGCTCCTGATAATAAAAAACTGCAGTATCGTTATAGACAGTAATTATGTTATCAACAGTATAACAAAGCTTAAAGTTTCTCACCCCTTGAGTTACAGGCGGCATATAAAAACCAAGCTCCAGATTATTTCCTTTTTTGAAGGTATAGGAGACATTTTTTTTAGAGGAGTTTTCATATTCAGAAGGGTCTTTAATGGTATTATCTGCTGCAAAAGTAATATTATTATCAATATCGTGAACAGAGAAGTCTTTTACTGTAATATTATCTTCAGAGTTTAACTTAAAGGATTTATAAATATTTCTGTAAGGTTTATCACGATCGAAAAGTTCTATCTGCCAATATTCTTCTACATACATAGAGCCGTTATCATTAAGTTTTATATTTATATCAAGATTGTTTAAAATCTGCTTTGAGTTAGAGGCATAGCCGTTAGGGGAGAGCATCAAAGCAAGAGGGGTAGAGAGTATTATTTCAAAAATCACAGGTAAAGCAATAACGATAAAAACAGCAAGGGGCATAAATCGCAGTATTTTAACATAATTTCTCAATTTAACAAGTCCTCCTTACAGACTTTTAAAGATCTATATCAGGTACATTTTCCACATTTTTATCAGCAGCAAAATAAGGTCGTTGTTCGTAGCCGAGTTTGACAGCTATTATATTTGTAGGGAAAGCGACTATTTTTTCGTTATACTTCATAACAGTGTCATTATAAAACTGTCGTGACATAGCAATTTTAGATTCAATATTACTAAGTTCTGTTTGCAAAGACAAGAAATTTTTATTAGAAGCCAGTTCAGGATAATTTTCTGCACTCAAAAAGATTCCGTGCAGAGATCTGGTTAATTCATCATTATCAGAAATTTTCTGTTGCGGGTCTGTTGTTTTATAGGCATTATTTCTCAGAGATACGATTTTTTGGAGAGTATTATCTTCAAAAGTCATATAAGCCTTAACCAGTTTTACAAGATTAGGTATTAAGTCATAGCGTTTTTTAAGCTGAACATCAATTTGAGACCAGCTGTTATCAACTCGAACAGATGCTTTGCACAAAGAGTTATAAGACATAATTAAAAAAACAAACGCAGCAATAATTAAAATAAATACAACAGATAGAAATATCAACAAAGCAAAAACCTCCTAAAAACCCAAAAGATACTAATTTTTAGTTTTCCAAATTAAATAGGCATTTATAAAGCCGTCAAGATCACCGTCCATAACAGCGTTAACATTTCCAATTTCAAAATTAGTTCTGTGATCTTTAACAAGCGTATAGGGCATAAAGACATAGGAGCGAATTTGAGAGCCCCAGGTTATTTCTTTTTGAACACCTTTTATATCTTCTATTTTTTCAAGATGCTCTCTTTCTTTTATCTCCATAAGTTTAGATTTCAACATATTAAGAGCAGTAGCTTTATTTTGGAACTGACTTCTCTCATTTTGACAAGCAACTACTATGCCTGTTGGTATATGAGTAAGTCTTACAGCGGAAGAGGTTTTATTAACGTGCTGACCGCCGGCACCGCTTGCGTGGAAGACATCCATTTTTATGTCATCAGGGGATATTTCGATATCTACATCATCTTCTATTTGAGGCATAACTTCCAGTGAAGCAAAAGAAGTGTGGCGTCTGCCGGAGGCATCAAAAGGTGAGATTCTTACAAGGCGATGAACCCCCATTTCGCCTTTGAGATAACCATAAGCATTCAAACCGCTTACAAGAACAGTGATACTTTTAAGACCGGCTTTTTCTCCGTCGAGGAAATCAAGAGTTTTGACTTTGAACTTGTGTTTTTCAGCCCAATGGCTGTACATTCTAAAAAGCATCTCAACCCAGTCCTGAGCCTCAACGCCGCCGGCACCGGAATGAAATGTGAGTATAGCGTTATTTTCGTCATATTCACCGGTTAATAGGGCTTGTAAGCGCTGTTTGTTAAAATCGTTTTCAATATTGGTTATATCATTTTTTATATCGTCTAAAACAGATAAATCGCCTTCCTGGTCAGCGATATCTATTAAGTCTATAGTTTCCCAAAAATTTGAAACAAGTTTTTCATAAGCTGTAATTTTAGATTTTATCTCACTCATTTTTTTAACTATCTTCTGAGCATTTTCAGGATCATCCCAAAAGTTATCTTGTTTTTGGATTTCAGATAGTTTATTATTTTCATCTTCAAGCTTTGTTATGTTAAGAGCATTTTTAAGATCAGAAATAGGTTTTTCGAGTTCGGAAAGCTGAAGTCTGAGTTCTTCAAATTGTAACATATTGTCCTCCAATAATTATAAAATATTTACACAAAATCATCTTTAAGTATATTCTAAAAACGAAAAAAAGTAAATCATAATCAATAAAAATATATATAATTTATATTTAAGTATATATAAAGGCTTAACTATATTGAAAAATACTGCAAAATTATATATAATTATTATAATTATAAAATATAAAACTATGATTAAGGAGAATTGTAATGAAGAAATTAGTGATTTTATTGTCAGTGTTAATATTGATGGTTTTGGTTTTTGGAGCTTGTTCAAATAGTAACAACAGTGTCAGTGCGCCGGTTAGCAGCTACTCATCAGCTGATATAAAACAAATAGGCACAGGAGACAAGGAGTTTGTGTTCGAGGTCGTAGACGATCAGGGGTTGCAGGAAAATTTTTTAGTAAAGACAGACAAAGAATTTGTTGGAGAGGCTTTATTTGAACTTGGTTTAATAGACGGAACACAAGGTGCCTATGGGCTTTATGTAAAAGAGGTTAACGGTATAACATTGGATTATGAAATAAATCAGAAATATTGGGCATTTTATATTAACGGTGAATATGCAACATCAGGAGTAGATAAAACAGTCGTGGAAAACGGATGCGCATATTCATTCAAAGCACAGTAATAAGTATTTATGAAAAATAAATCTAATATAATAGAGTTGTCAATTTTTGCTCTAATTAGTGCAGTAATGTATTTATTAAAGCTTATGACAGCTTTTTTGCCTAATGTTCACCTGTTAACAGTTATAATGATAGCTCTTACTGACACATACAGAAAAAAGGCGCTTTATCCGATTTATGGTTTTATTATGATAGACGGATTGTTATCCGGATTTGCTGTGTGGTGGATACCTTACCTCTATATATGGACTATTGTCTGGGTAGCTGTTATGGTAGTGCCAAAACATATAAATAAGCGTTTAAAATACATAATTTATACTTGTATATGTACTTTTCACGGGCTATGCTTTGGAATTTTATATGCGCCCTCTCAAGCACTGTTTTTTGGTATGAATTTTAATGCAAGTATAGCTTGGATTGTTGCAGGACTGCCATATGATATAATACACGGGGTAAGTAATTTAATAGGGTCTTTTTTAATACCGGTCATAATTTCAATTTTAAACAAATGTAATAAAGCCTTTTTAAGATAGAAAAAGAGTTGTACTCAAAATGCAGTACAACTCTTTTATTTTTATAGTATTAACCAGAGTAATTTATTAAGCTTTACCCTCACTGCCAAGAACAGTCTTAATCTTATGTTCAACTATATCTTGAATAGCTTGTCTTCCAGCACCTAAGTAACCTCTTGGGTCGAAGTCAGATGGTTTCTCAGCTAAATGTTTTCTTACTAAAGCAGTTAAAGCTAAACGCAAGTCTGAATCAACATTGATTTTGCAAACAGCCATTTTAGCAGCTTGTCTTAACATTTCCTCAGGGATACCGATAGCATCAGGCATAGAACCGCCGTATTTGTTGATGATCTCAACATACTCAGGAATAACAGAAGAAGCACCGTGTAAAACGATAGGGAAGTTAGGAAGTCTCTTTGAGATTTCTTCGAGGATATCGAATCTTAATTGAGGTTTTTGACCTGGTTTAAATTTGTAAGCACCGTGGCTTGTACCGATAGCAATAGCTAAAGAGTCGATACCTGTGTTTTTAACGAAGTCTTCAACCTGAGCAGGATCTGTAAAGCTTGAATTTTCCTCAGAAACATTAACATCGTCTTCGATACCGGCTAATCTGCCGAGTTCAGCTTCAACAGTAACATTATATTTATGAGCATAGTCAACAACTTTTTTAGCTAACTCTATGTTCTCCTCATAAGGTAAGCTTGAGCCGTCGATCATAACAGAAGTAAAGCCGCTATCAACGCAATCCTTACAAGTTTCAAAGTTTGGACCGTGATCCAAGTGTAAAGCGATTGGGATATCGTTAATTTTAACAGCAGCTCTGACCAAAGCAGTGAGATATTCACCGTTTGCATATTTTCTGGCTCCTGCAGAAGCTTGAAGGATAACAGGTGAAGAAAGAGCTTGACAAGCTTGAGTAATACCTTGAACAATCTCCATATTGTTTACGTTAAACGCACCGATTGCATAGCCACCTTCATAAGCTTTTTTAAACATTTCTGTTGTGTTTACTAAAGGCATTAAAATCACTCCTATAAAAATTTTGGTTTATACAGAACAAACCATTATCACTATTATATAACATTTTCAAGATAAGATAAAGAGTAATTTAGAATAAAATTTAAATAATTTATAAAAAGTAAAAAGTTCAAAAATGTTGTAATTTATTTGACTTTAGGGATATTTTATATTAACATATATAGTGCGGTTTTGTGATTAATTTTATGATTTCTGAAGAAAATCAGCAAAATAAGTAATAAAATGATTTTGTTTGGAGGGATTTTTGTGTCTATATCGAAAGAAAATATAAGGAATTTTAGTATCATAGCGCACATAGATCACGGCAAATCTACATTAGCTGACAGGATTTTGGAGCAAACCAAGACAGTAGCGTTGCGAGATATGTCGGATCAGATTTTAGATAATATGGATTTGGAAAAAGAAAGAGGAATCACGATTAAATCACACGCTGTTACTCTTATATATTCAGCAGATGACGGAAAAGATTACGTTTTTAATTTAATTGATACACCCGGGCATGTAGACTTCAACTATGAGGTATCAAGATCACTTGCAGCGTGTGAAGGAGCTGTTTTGGTTGTTGATGCTTCTCAGGGTATAGAAGCTCAGACCTTGGCAAACACATATTTAGCAGTAGATGCAGGGCTTGAGATAGTTCCGGTTATAAATAAAATAGACCTGCCAAGTGCAGACCCTGACAGAGTAAGAGATGAGATAGAGGACATAGTAGGAATAGATGCATCTGAAGCACCACTGATATCAGCAAAGCTTGGAACAAATATAAAAGATGTAATGGAAGCCATAGTGAAATTTATTCCACCTCCTCAGGCAGATGATAACAAACCGCTTAAAGCACTTATTTTTGACTCGGTTTATGATTCTTATAAGGGAGTTATAATATATGTAAGAATCGTAGATGGTAAGGTTAAAGTAGGCGATAAAATAAAGCTTATGTCCAATTCAAAAGAACACACTGTAGTAGAATGTGGATATTTAAGAGCAACAAGCCTTGAGCCTGTAAAATATTTATCAGCAGGAGAAGTAGGATATATAGCAGCTTCGATAAAAAATATATCCGATGCTTCCGTAGGTGATACCGTAACAACAACAGATAATCCGGCAAAAGATCCTTTGCCGGGCTATAGAAAAGTAAACCCGATGGTTTTTTGCGGAATATATCCGGCTGATGGAGCTAAGTATGCTGATTTAAGAGATGCTTTGGAGAAGTTAAGACTTAACGATGCATCACTGTCATTTGAGCCGGAAACATCTATAGCACTCGGGTTTGGTTTCAGATGCGGTTTCTTAGGCTTACTTCATATGGAAATAATACAGGAGCGTTTGGAAAGAGAATATTCTCTTGACTTAGTAACAACAGCCCCAAGTGTAATATATAAAATAGAAAAAACAGATGGCTCTGTTGTATATATAGACAATCCCACAAATTACCCGGATACATCTTTGATAAAACAGGCTAAAGAGCCAATGACAGATGCGCATATATATGCACCGTCTGAGTATGTTGGAAATATAATGGAATTGTGTCAGGAAAGACGCGGAGTTTTTATAGATATGGAGTATATAGAGCAGACAAGAGTTAATATACACTACGAACTTCCGCTAA
>JAUMXZ010000132.1:0-946 GCA_030528905.1 Clostridia bacterium
AATATTAGGTTCTATATAAATCTGCCATGATTTATTCTCACCCATGTTCATAACAAAATCCAAGCCCAATTTAGAAGTTAGCGTATTTCGTCCAGGTATTGGCGCTGAAGACGTACTGAAGATATGCCCCCATCCTAAACCGTATACACCTACAACCTCGAATGAGCGTGGTTCGCCCTTATAACCATAAAACCAGTTGCTGAAATTAGTGGTTGCGAGCGCAGAAACATTTATGCCCTTTATAAATGTTCCCAAAGGACGAAAATCACTGCCTTTATTGTTCATGTAGGCAACTCCCTCTATAGCCATTCCGACAACAGGAGTGAAATTCTTGCCAACACGCAAACCTGCAGACAAATTGATATTGTCTAATACGGAAGTGTGGGTTGTCTTAAAATTCAAACCACTAGTTGCTCCGAAATACCAGTTGTCAGTTAACTTGCTCTCAGCAACTGTTTGAGCAGACAATGACTGTGCTGACAATCCAGCGACAGCGATTAAAAGTAATGTTTGTTTCATAATTTGTTTTTTTAAAGTGTAACAATCGTTTTACAAGCGCAAAGGAATATTATTATATGATTCATTGGAGCAATTCTTTGATTAATTATTGTTGCTTTCAATTTAATTTATCCAAAATATCATATTATTAATACCGGAAAAGTTGTTATTAACAAATAAAAACACAACAAATGAAGATAATAATACGACAACAATGACTGATAAATAGAAAAAAAATATTATCTTTGCAAACAAATATAATTATAACGTTATAAAAGTAGGAATGAAGGGAATTGTGTTAGCCGGAGGCAGCGGTACGAGATTGTATCCTATAACCAAAGGCATAAGCAAACAACTGATTCCGATTTTTGACAAGCCGATGATATATTATCCTATATCAGTATTAATGCTTGCAGGAATCAGGGATATACTTATAATCAGTACGCCT
>JAUMXZ010000132.1:962-1745 GCA_030528905.1 Clostridia bacterium
GATGGTATAGATTTAGGAGTACATTTTGAATATGCCGAGCAGCCTTCTCCAGATGGCTTGGCACAAGCATTTATCATTGGTGAGGATTTCATAGGCGACGACTCGGTATGCCTCGTTCTTGGCGATAATATATTTTACGGAAGCGGATTTACAGGACTTTTGAAAGAAAGCGTGAGAATAGCCGAACAAGACAATAAAGCCACTGTTTTTGGTTATTACGTTAATGATCCAGAACGATATGGCGTTGCAGAGTTTGACTCAAAAGGCAACTGCCTAAGCATTGAGGAGAAGCCAGAGAAGCCCAAATCAAACTATGCAGTAGTAGGACTATATTTCTATCCAAATAGCGTAGTTGAAATAGCAAAGAGCATTAAACCAAGCGCAAGAGGTGAATTAGAAATAACAACGGTAAACCAACAATACCTAAAAGAACAGTCTTTAAAAGTGCAGACACTGCAAAGAGGATTTGCATGGCTTGACACAGGAACTCATGACAGTTTGAGTGAGGCAAGTACTTTTATTGAGGTGATAGAAAAAAGACAAGGTCTCAAGGTTGCATGCTTAGAAGAAATAGCATACAGAAAAGGCTGGATAGACAAAATACAATTGACTAAATTGGCAGAGCCCATGAAGAAGAATGAATATGGGCAATACCTTTTAAACTTAATATAAATCAGAATAAAATCAATCTTATATATGGAAGATAACAACAGAATAAACGGCAATATTAATCCTGCCGCTACTAACGAGGAAGAATCTACACTCAACTTCAAAACGATTTTT
>JAUMXZ010000133.1 GCA_030528905.1 Clostridia bacterium
TAATAAAATATTTAATTTAATTTTATGTTTATCAGGTTATAAAAATACATACAAAATCATAATTTTATAAATCAGCTTCTTTAGGCGGTGATTTATATTTGTCCTTTTTAAACATAAAAGCTAAATCCGGTTTATCAAAAATCTGTTCTTTTATCTTTATATTTCTCTATATTTCTCTTCTGCTTATATACCCACAATATTCCTATGATGGTATCTTACAGGGGCTTAATCTTTGTTTTAACACTGTAATCCCTTCTTTATTCCCCTTTATCGTTTTGTCTGTATTTATAAGCAAATCAGGTGTTTTCAGATATATCGAAAAAATATTTGCTCCTTTTATGAAATATTTATTTAAACTGCCTTCTTGCTGTTTTATCGCTATTTTTATGGGCATAACAGGCGGCTATCCTACCGGTGCTAAGACTGTAGCTGAGCTTTACAAAAACAATGAAATAAACGCTTCTCAAGCTAACTTAGCCGCTATAATCTGTCTTAGCTGTGGCCCGGGGTTTGCTGTTAGTGCTGTTGGAATAAAAATGCTTGATAACAAGTCTGTCGGTCTTATACTCTTTTTTTCACAAATTATTGCTTTTTTTATTTCCGGTATCTTGTTTTCATTTTTCCAAAAATATTCTCCAAATAAAAAAATTAAAAACCACACGCCTGCTAAATTATCCGACTGTTTCATACAAAGCTGCAGCTCTTCTTTATATTCTGTTCTTCATATGTCTTCTCTTATCTTAATATTCTCCTGCTTTATCAGCATAATTACCCAAAGCGGATTTTTACAGCTGTTTTGTGATTTATTCCAGGGTCTTAACATCAATCCAAATATACTGAAGTCTTCTATTATTTCCTGTTTAGAAATCACCTCCGGCTGCAATATCGCTTGTTGTCTTGGTGTACCGCTTGAGCTTATTTCCTTTTTTCTTGGCTTTGGCGGTTTATGTGTTCATTTTCAAATCTTTTCCATACTACCTGTACATATAAAAAAATTAAAATTCATTCTATACAGATTGTTCTTTTCACTAATTTGTTTTTTCTCTACTCATATTTTGCTTAAAATTTTCCCATATGATAAACCTGTTTTCTTTAACACCTCCCACAAGTTATATATAATACAGCCAAATACAGATGTCAATATAGTTTTTATATTATTTATGTGTGTTGTTTTCATTTTTTCTGTTGATAGTATTTTCATAAAATATAAAAAATCAAGAAACTGAACAAGGGAGCCGATTAAACCGGCTCCCTTTAAAATTACTTCACTATCTTTACATTATTCTTTCCAATCTGTCTTGATAATTCCTCTATAAGCGATTCTCTTTTAAACACACACATATTATTTGATGTCTTTATTGTTTTTTTGCTGTCTTCATAATAAATATATACCGGTAAATCTCCGCCACTGTAAATATCTATTAACCTGATTACTTTTTCTTTTTCTGCTGAGTCTTCACCCGGTAACCTTATATATAGCTTCTTACACTTTTCTACCGAACAGTGATTAGCTTTTGCCTCTTTTTTTGCTATATTCAAATCATTACTTATATCTTCACAAAAGAACCTTGGCAGTTGATTTTCCTGTAACGATACTTTTAAACGCATACGAACTACATTTCTTTCTTTGAGATGTTCTGCAAATCTAATCATCTGATTGTTTGATAATATTATCTCTGCTGATGACCTTAAATCTTCTACGCTGACAAGTGCTATCAATGTATTATTCCTTGATACTTTC
>JAUMXZ010000013.1:0-9490 GCA_030528905.1 Clostridia bacterium
TATATTCCACTTTACCATCATCTTTCATTACAGAGTCTTTAAAGTGTACATACTTAATATACTTTGATAAATTGTTAAATGTATACTCTATTGACTCGTTAAAAAATCTATACGGATGGTGAAAATCCCATAATACTCCCATATTTTCACAGTCTGCCTTAGCAAGAAACTCCAGCATCTTATCTGAATTCGCCAAATGTGAGTTTGTTTCTATCAGTGGAGTTACCGTTGTATCTTTGGCTATATTGCAGATCTCTTTATATCTTTTTGCTATCAGATCAATATCTATGTCTTTTCCGGGCTTTGCGCTGTTTTGACACATAATTCTTATATACGGTGTTCCTATTTTCTTAGCTAAGTTGATATAGTCATTTGCTTCATTAAGGCAGTTTTCAAAATCAGAAACGCTCAAATCGCAGCTTGTTGTAAGCATTGGTATCTCAATTCCTGTTCTTTTCAAAACCGATATAGTTTTATCTATATTTCTTTCTGAAAATATACTCAGTGCCGGTGCATACATTTGATACCCCAAACCTCTTATCTCGATTCCATTCATTCCTATATCTTTTGCTACCGACACAATCTCATTAAACGACCATGTTGGGCAGCCAAGTGTTGAAAATGCTTTTTTCACATTAATCATCCTCCCTTCTTCTGTTAAGCCGTTTCTATTTCAGATTCCTCTTTAAGATTATATTTCTCCACAGCCTGATCTCTTAACTTGAATTTCTGTATCTTTCCGCTTGCTGTCATTGGGAAGTCGTCCATAAACCAGACATAGCTTGGAATATTAAACTTCGCCATATTATCTTTAACCTGCTGTTTTATATATTCCTCGGTACATTCCGCTTTATCATTAAGCACTATACAAGCACAGATTTCCTCTCCGTAATGCTTTGACGGAACTCCTATGACCTGGACATCTTTTACCTCATCAACAGTATACAAAAACTCCTCTATCTCTTTCGGATATATATTTTCTCCGCCTCTTATTATCATATCCTTTATTCTTCCGGTTATTTTATAGTAGCCTCTTTCATCAACTGTTGCAAGGTCCCCTGTATGAAGCCAGCCGTCTTCATCTATAACCTGTGCAGTTGCCTCCGGCATTTTATAATAGCCTTTCATAATATTATAGCCTCTTGCACAAAATTCTCCCGGAGTATTTATCGGCAGGGTTTCGCCTGTTTCAGGGTCTACTATTTTACACTCTATATTCGGCAAAGCTTTTCCTACTGTTGAAACTCTTGTTTCTATTGAATCGTCTGTTGTTGTCTGAGTACATACCGGGGAGGCTTCTGTTTGTCCGTATGCTATTGTTATTTCTCTTACACCCATTCTGTCTATTACTTCTTTCATAACATTTATAGGACACGGTGAACCTGCCATAATTCCGGTTCTCAGAGATGACAAATCAAAGTCGTCAAAATTTTTCTGATTAAGCATAGCAATAAACATCGTCGGTACTCCGTGGACTGCTGTACATTTTTCACTTGCCATAGCTTTTAAGACTTTTTGAGGACTAAAGAGATCTACAGGCACCATAGATGTTGCGTGAGTCAGACTTGCTGTTACCGCCAGCACCAATCCAAAACAGTGATAAAACGGTACAACTATCAACAGTCTGTCTTTTTCTGTCAGCTTCATACAATCGCCAATAGATTTTCCGTCGTTTATTATGTTATAGTGTGTAAGCATTACGCCTTTTGGAAAGCCTGTTGTACCTGATGTATATTGCATATTAACCACATCAAATGGTGTAAATGATTTTTTTCTTTCCGCTAATTCTTCGTTTGATACATATTGTGAAAATCCATATAACTCCTTAAAATTATATGTACCTTTATAATTTTCTTCTCCGCAATAGATAATTTTCTCAAGAAGCGGCACTCTTTTACTTGTTATACGCTCTCTGTTATCATTCTCTAAGTTAGGACATAATTCTTTTATTATATCCATATAGTTTATATCTTTAAATTGTTTCATTAAGACTAACACTTTAACATCTGATTGTCTTAACAGATACTCTATTTCAAAAATTCTGTATGCCGTATTAACAGTTACCAAAACTGCACCTATTTTAGCACAGGCAAAGAGTGTTAAAAGCCATTCAGGGATATTTGAAGCCCACATTGCAACGTGATCGCCCTTTTTTACACCTAAATGCATAAGTGCTTTTGCAATTTCATCACATTCTTCATCAAACTCTTTATATGTTCTGTCATAATCTCTGTCTGTATACTTTACTGCGGGATAATTCGGAAACAATCTTGCTTTTTCCTCCAAAACCTCTCCCATTGTTTTCTCTATAAGTTTTTGTGACAAGTACATTCCCTCCAATGTAAAATATATAAATATACATACTATAATTATATTTCCATATCGCAATAAAGTCAACAATAATAATCTTTATTAACATTTCCTATTATATTTTTTAATACATTTTTATGTATATATTTTCCTTTTGCCGTAAAAAAACAGTTTATAAAGCTCTTTTGTTTTTTGAGAATTTTATAAACTGTTCTATTTATTATGCGATATTATTATTTTTAGGTATCTTTATTATACATTCTATGTATTCTTCCGTTTCATTTTTAGTGCTTTCCGCCTTTATTCCCGATGATTTCATAACCTTGACAGCTTTTGAGATAGTGTTCATAAAAATTCTTATATCTTTTATCAATATTTTATTTTTCACTTTCTTCTTCGGTTCAAGCTGCTTATTTATCAAATCTTCCGTTTGCACTACATTTAAGCTTCTTTCTATAACAGTATCTATGATTTTCTCCCGGATTTCTTTATCCTTTACTCTTATAAATGCTCTTGCGTGCCTCTCTGTTAAGCCTGCCCCTCTTATTTTTCTTATTTCATTAGGCTCTAAGCTTAAAAGCCTTAGCTTATTTGATATTGCCCCTTGACTTTTTCCCAATCTTTTTGCTATATCTTCCTGTGTTATATCTTCCTTATCAAGAATATTCTTTATTGCTATAGCTTCTTCAAAAGGATCTAAATTTTGCCTTTGTATGTTCTCAAGCAGCGATAAGACTGCTGCTTTACTGTCATCGCAATTTATGATAATACACGGAACTGTTTCAAAATCTGCTAAAATTGCGGCCCTTATTCGTCTTTCTCCTGCTACTATCTCATAATCTCTGTCAACTTTCCTTACAATAATAGGCTGCAGTATACCATTTTCCTCTATACTCTTGCTCAGCTGTTTTATCTCTTCATCATCAAATACTCTTCTTGGCTGATATGCTGATCTGAATATTCTTCCTATCGGTATCTGTCTTACTCTATTATCACTTTTCATTCCAAACATCAAATCACTTCCGATTCCTTTACTTTTTTATAATATGATTTTAACATTCGGTTTTAAAAAATTTTGTCAGATTATTTGTTCTATAGCGGTCTTTTTTTTATTTTTGCGTATATTCGCGGATATTTTTCACTTATTTTTCCAATATTTCTAATTTTTATCAATGCTCTTGTGTAATCATCTTCTAATTTAAACTCTTTTACTTCTTCGACTTTCGACTTTAAAACATTTAGACAATTATCACATACACTAAGCTCATCTTTATAATCGGCACCTTTCATCGCTATAAAAAATCCGCCCGGTTTTAAATACGGCAAACTAAGCTCTAAAAGAATATTCAGTCCGGCTACTGCTCTTGACACTACAACATCATAACTTGATGCTAAACCATTCTTTCTGCACTCTTCTGCCCTTTGGTTTTGTATATTCGCTTTTATATCAAGCTTGTCACATAACTTTTGCAAAAATATCGTTCTCTTGTTTAAGCTGTCAAGTAATGTTATATCTAAGTCATCTCTTAGTATCTTTAGCACTACTCCCGGAAAACCTGCTCCTGTGCCGATGTCTATTATTTTTGCTCCTTTTTCTATAGCAAAATACTTTAAAATCATCGCGCTGTCAAGAAAATGCTTTACCGCTATTTGTTCTGGCTCTTTTATTGCTGTAAGATTAACTTTTTGGTTGTACTCTATTAAAAAATCTTTGTAAATATTCAATTTAAAAAGACTATCTTCATTATACGATATACCATTCTTTTCAAACAGCTCCTCTAAGCTTTCAATAAAACTGTTATTCATCTTTTTGGCTCTCCTTGGAATATGATAGATTTATCATCAATATAGATATATCTGCCGGACTTACTCCTGAAATTCGTGATGCCTGACCTATACTAAGCGGCCTTATCTTGTCAAGCTTCTCTCTTGCTTCCAAACTTATCCCATTCATTTTACTGTAGTCTATATCTTTTGGAATAAATTTATTTTCAAGCCTTCTCATTTCCTTTATCTTTGCAAGCTGCTTTTTTATATACCCTTCATATTTTATCTCTATCTCAATTTGCTCCATAACATTATTATCTAACTCAGGTCTTGTTAAATCGACCTCTTTTAAAACTTCATAACCTAATTGCGGTCGCTTCATAAGCTCTATTAGTCTTATTCCTGACTTGATAGGTGTTGTATTGCAGCTTAATAATATTTCATTCACTTTTTGATTAGGCGATATGACTGTCTGTTTGAGCCTTTTATATTCCTGCTCTTTTTGCTTTTGCTTTTCTAAATACGCCTTATATCTTCTCTGTGTTACAAGCCCTGCTTTATAACCAAGCTCTGTAAGCCTTGTGTCAGCATTATCCTGTCTTAAATAAAGCCTGTACTCCGATCTTGATGTCATCATCCTATAGGGGTCTGCAACACCTTTTGTTACAAGATCATCTATCAGCGTTCCGATATATGAACTTGCTCTGTCTAAAATAAACTCATCTTTACCCTTTACTTTTAACGCAGCATTTATTCCTGCTATGAGTCCCTGTGCTGCTGCTTCTTCGTAACCCGAACTGCCATTAAATTGTCCGGCTCCATATAACCCGGGTAATGATTTGAACTCTAAACTCGCCTTTAGCTGCAGCGGATCAACACAAAAATATTCTATTGCGTAGGCCGGCCGCATTATCATACAATTTTCAAGGCCGGGTATCGTTTTATAAAACTTTATTTGTACATCTTCCGGTAATGATGATGACATACCCTGAAGATACATCTCCTCTGTGTTAAGACCACACGGCTCTATAAACAGCTGGTGACTTTCCTTTTCTGAAAATCTTACATATTTGTCTTCTATGCTCGGACAATATCTCGGTCCTACACCCTCAATATTACCGCTGTATAACGGCGAACGCGAAATGTTCTCCATTATGACTTCTTTTGTTTTTTTGTTTGTGTGACTTATATAACACGACACTTTATTGGTAAGACTTCCCTTAGGTGTGTCGTATGAAAACGGTATAACCGGGTCCTCTCCGTCCTGACGAGTGAGATTTTCAAAGTTTATAGACGATCTCATTACTCTTGCCGGTGTTCCTGTTTTAAAGCGCCTTAATTCTATATTCAACTTCTTTAAAGAATCTGCTAAAAACTTCGACGGAAATGTCCCGTCAGGCCCACTCTCATAGGCTAAATCTCCGATGAACACCTTTCCTCCAAGATATGTGCCTGTTGCTATTATTACAGTCTTAACTAAATAATATGATCCTGTCCTTGCTGTGACTTTCCATAAATCGTTTTCGCGCTCAAGTTCTACTATTTCAGCCTGCTTTAAATCAAGATTTTCTTGTTTCTCAAGCTTTAATTTCATTATGTCACTGTACTGACGCCTGTCTATTTGTGCCCTTAGCGAATGAACCGCAGGACCCTTTCCGCGATTGAGCATCTTCATTTGCAGTAGTGCTTCGTCCGCGGTTTTGCCCATTTCTCCTCCAAGCGCATCTATTTCTCTTACAAGATGTCCTTTTGCTGTGCCTCCTATTGACGGATTACACGGACAATTACCTACAGAATCCATATTGATAGTAAATATTACCGTTTTACACCCAAGTCTTGCCCCTGCTAATGCCGCTTCTATTCCTGCATGACCTGCTCCTATAACCGCTATATCATAGCTATCTACAAAAAATTTCATTCTATCCCTTACTTTCCTACACAAAAACGCGAGAATATTCTATCTACTATAACATCACTTACTCGTTCTCCGGTAAGTTCTAAAAGCTCTGAAACCGCTTCCTCAAGACAAACAGTAACCGCATCAAAAGTTAAATCCATTTCTAATGTTTCTGCTGCGTTTTCTACATTCCTGTATGAATTTATTACTGCCTGCTTTTGTCTTTCATTTAACATTATGAAATCTGCGTTCTCTGCAAACGACAGATCAAAAACCGAAAACAGTGCTTTCTTGAAGTCTTCAAAGCCTGTTTCTCTTTGAGCTGAAATATATACCACCTTATCAAAATTGTTTTCTATAAAATCACAGTCAAGCTCTTTATTAAGATCTGTTTTGTTTATTATCGCTATTACCGGCGTATTACCTATATCTTTTATACTTTTTATTACATCATAGTCTTTTTTTGAAAGCGGCAGTGAATGATCAAACAATGCCAAAACCAAATCAGCCTGAGTAAGTTTTTCCAAAGCTCTTTTAACTCCTATTTGCTCAACCACATCTTCGCTGTCCCTTATTCCTGCTGTATCTGCAATATTAAGCCTTATATCATCTATTACTATACTCTCCTCCACAGTATCTCTTGTCGTGCCAGGAATATCTGTTACTATCGATCTTTCAAAGCCCGCAAGCCAATTCATCAGCGTTGACTTGCCGACATTTGCTTTGCCTATTATCGTTGTGTTTATTCCGTCTTTTATGATTTTTCCGTTATCATAATTTTTTATAAGTTCAAAAAGCATATTTTCTATGTCACTCAGCCGGTCTTTTAGCTGTTCTTTATTTATAGTTTCTATATCCTCATCAGGATAATCTGCCCAGGCTTCAAGATGAGAGCAGAGGTCTGATATTTCATTTATTATCACTTTTATTTTCTGATATAATTTCCCACTATACATATTCTTAGCAAAGCGGGCTGATTTTTCCGACGAAGCGTTTATCAGATCTATTACCGCTTCTGACTTTGTTAGGTCCATTTTGTTGTTTAAAAATGCTCTTTTGGTAAACTCACCCGGCAATGCAAGCTTTGCTCCGTTTGACAGAATAATCTCCAATATTTTTTTGGTTATATATACTCCGCCGTGACACGAAATTTCCACCACATCTTCTCCGGTATAGCTGTTTGGTGCTTTAAAAAGAGTCAATATTACATCGTCTGTCTTTTCCTCTTTCTCATCTTTTATATAACCGTAAGCGCAGCTATAGCCTTGCATAGATTTTACTGTCTTTCCTTTATATGATACAAAGATTCTGTCTGCTATCTTTATTGATTCTTCTCCTGATATTCTTATTACTGCTATTCCTGCTGCTATGGGGCCTGTTGAAATCGCTGCTATTGTACTCTCAGACATTCTTGTCACCTCTTAATAAGCTATTCTATTTACAAAAAAGGGACAAGTTAAAACTCGTCCCTGCAAATCAATATTATTTTTCTTTAGTTGATTTTTTCATATAATGAGTGATTATTCTCATCTATTTTAGGAGCTTTTTTTGAGTTATCTAAGCCTATAACTGCGTGTCTGTTTCTTTTTTCTCCCTCAGACCACGACTTTACTCCGTCTATTTCCTGAACAACCGTGTGAACAATTCTTCTTTCGTATGAGTTCATTGGTTCAAGGTAAACATTTCTTCTTATTCTAAGTGCTCTTAAAGCATTTTTTCTTGCTACATTTTCTATTGCTTTATCTCTTTTATCTCTATAATCGCCGGCATTTATAGTAACTTTACAGAAAGCTTCTTTTTCTTTGTTTGCAACAAGCCCTGTTAAATACTGAATAGCATTCAAAGTTTCTCCTCTATAGCCTATCATTGCACCTAAATTATCGCCGTTGATATCAAAAACTATTCCGTTTTCGGTTTCTTTTTGCTCTATGCTTAAATTCTCTATTTCAAATTTCTCTACTATATTCTGCAAAAAGTCTTTAACATTTACGCCTTCGTCGTATAAAGCTATAGCCCTGACTTTGGCTTCTAACGCACCGAAAAGACCAAAGAGTCCTTTCTTTGCCGGCATTTGAATTATCTCATACTCTACACTACTATAGTCTTTTTCCAGTTTCAAAAGCGCATCTTCTTTTGCTTTTTCTATAGTATCTCCTACACCATAAACCTTTACACTTTTCAACTTGTACACCTCTCAAATAACGACATCAAATTTTATTAACACTTTTTTCCTGTTGTTCTCTTAATACTACTCTTGCTGCTTCACTTTTTGCTGTTATCAATCCGGCACTGTAAAATTTATTCAGAATGATAGATTGAACTAAGCTGAATAATGTTGACATTACCCAATAAAATCCTACCGCAGCAGGTACTATATAAGAGAAATAAACGCTTATCAGCGGCAGCAAATAAAGACTATACTTCATACAACCTTGCTGCTGCATTGCTTGTCCGGAAAGCTTTTGCATAATAAACTGTGATGCCCACGAACTAACCAAACACAATACAGGAATCAGCCATAACATTGAAGAAAAGCTGCTTTGACTTGGTGTTCCCAATAAATCAAGTCCTAAAAAATTAAAGCCTTTGCTGAAAAATTCTATACTTGAAACATCACTTTCACTGAACATCGGTAAAAAAGATTTAAGCTGGTCAAAATGCTTGATTATGTCTATTTCACCGTACATACTGTTTCCAAAATTTACTCCTACTCCGGGAATTTGCTTTAAGACTTCTAATGCCTGTGTTACTTTTCCTGAATCTATATGAAGTGCATTTGTAAGAGGATTTCTTACAACATAGAAAACTCCAAACATTATAATAAACGGTGCAAGCATTGTAAGGCATCCGCCGGTTGGGCTTATCCCCTCTTTTTGGTAAAGCTGAGATATTTCCTGTTCCATTTTCTGCCTGTCGTTTGCATATTTTTGTCTTATCTCTTGCTGTTTACGCGTAAACGATGCGTTTTTCGTCATACTTTTTTGTTGCTTTATTGAAAATGGCAACAGCACTATTTTAGATATCAAGGTGAACAATATTATTGCAACACCATAGTTAGATACCACCTGATAAAGCAGCCAAAGCACATAACCAAACGCATAGCCAATATATCCGAAAATCAAATTCATAAAAAAATCCTCTCAAAGAAAATACTTAACTATAATTATGTTCTTTATTATTTGTCTTTATTTATCTTTCTTTTTAAATATCGTTTTTAAATTTTCAGGAACCGGGTCATAACCGCCCTTTGAAAATGGGTTGCATCTTAAAATCCGCCAAGCGGATAAAATAAATCCTATAAAGAAGCCATACTTTTCAAATGCCTCAAGGGCATAATTAGAGCAAGTAGGATAATATTTACATTTAGGCGCTGATAGCGGAGAAATAAAATTCTGGTAATATCTTATCAGAAATACTGCTATTCTTTTCATAAATTATATACTCTGTTAGGCACTAAACATTAAAAACATATTTACACCTGTTTATCTTGTTTATATATTCCTGCCTTTTTCAGAT
>JAUMXZ010000013.1:9500-25227 GCA_030528905.1 Clostridia bacterium
TAGCAAGTTCTTCTCCATATATGAATGTAAATATTTCATAAGGTGTTTTGTTTCTTGCGACGAAAACAATACAATATCCGTTTTCTAAACAAGGCAGCACCTCATTTATATTCGCTCTGATAACTCTTTTTGCGCGGTTACGCTTTACAGCATTTCCCACTTTTTTACTTGCTGTTATTCCATAAAACAGCCTGTTTTTGTTCCCTTTCATTACATATGTCACTAAAGCGGGAGAGATAAAATATCTGCCTTTGGCATATATTTTTTTAAAAAAGTTATTTTTATTTATAACACGAATATTATCAGACACATTCATAGTAAATTTGCAACTCCAAGCTTAAATCTCAAAAAAGACCACAAAATAGTGGTCTTCAACTTTTAAGATCTACCATAGACTAATAAGAAAGATGCTTCCTACCCTTTGCTCTTCTGCGAGCTAATACTTTTCTTCCGTTTCTTGTAGACATTCTCTTTCTGAATCCATGCTCTTTTTTTCTGTGTAATTTTTTTGGTTGATATGTTCTAAGCACAATAAAAACCTCCTCTCAAAATTTGAAAACAAATAAATACCAGACAATTATATCCTAAAACCACATAGAATGTCAACATATTTTTTTAACTTATCCTTTCAAAGTTCTGTTCTAATGAAAACTTGCCGAAAATTTCACTGCTCATTTCTAATTTTTACCTTTATCCTCTATAATAAGACAATTTGTAACTGCCTTGAATCTATTTTGCCTTTACTTTATAGATACTATCCGTTTAATTGGCCCCACTTATGTACTCCTTTTAATATCTGCTGCCTATCCACTATAACTTTGGTCTATTTTCAATCACCCTGATTTTTTTATTTCATTTACTTCTTGACATTAGTGTCTTCTATATAGTATAATACTTTGCAGTATTATATCCCTGCCTTATAGGCGGATGGGAGGGAAAACAGAAGTGGCTGAAATCAGAGTTAAAGATAACGAGTCTCTTGATGCGGCATTAAGAAGATTTAAAAAACAATGCGCAAGAGCTGGTGTTATTGCTGAGGTTAGAAAAAGAGAAGCTTATGAGAAACCTTCAGTAAGACGCAAAAAGAAATCAGAAGTCGCACGTAAAAGAAAATATAAATAACTTATATACTGCTTCTTATCTATGCAGTTTAATCAGTTGTTTTTTGTCCTTTACATAGAAAATAGAACTTCAATTTGATTTATTTCTTTGAAAAAAATTTGCAAATATTTTAAGACTTTTCTTTATTATTATGCAATATCTTCGGTACGCATACTCTCCTTACAGTGCAGTATGCGTGCCTTTTTCTTATCCTTAACACTACCTTATTCTTAAATAAATTGCAAAATCAAAATAAGTCTTTTATATTTATATAATATCACTTACTATCACTATTTTTGTTTCTACCAAAATTGCAATTATATTTTAAATGTGTTATAATGTGAACTGTATTGAATACTTTTTGATAAGGGGAGAATTGATGTGAAAAAATTTATAATTATTTGCGGCCATTATGGTTGCGGCAAAACAAATCTATGCCTTAATATGGCCATGAACGAGGTTCGAAAAGGTGAAAGTGTCATATTTGCAAACCTTGATGTAACAGATTTCTACTTCTCATCTCCTCATGTATTCGAAAATTATGAGAAATTTGGCATTCAATTAGTAGGTCCTGCCTTCTCTCAAACTACTTTGGACTTGCCTGTCTTGCCTCAAAACTTATATTCAATTTTTTCTCAAAAGGATAAAACCATTATCGTCAATACGGGCGGTGGTGATGATGGCGTTGCTATATTGCATCGCTTTAACCGCGAAATTATAGCTCAAAACTATAAAATGTACTATGTCGTAAATTACTATCGTTCCTATATGAAATCTGTCGATTCTTCTGTTAATCTGGCTCAGATTATAGAGAATAATTCCAACCTGAAAATATCGGGTGTTATAAATAACTCTCACCTCAGAAAAGATACTACTTTACAGACAATTATCGATTCTGTCGACTATGCTCAAAATGTCGCAGATAAACTTAACGTTCCTTTAACTATGAATGTTGTTTCTTCTGAATTTCTCTCAGAAGCAATTGGTAAAGTCCCCAAACTCTTTCCCGTAGATACAAATTTGAGCATAGACGATAATAGTGTTGTAATTTAAATTTTGAAAGGAGATTTTTCTATATGCCTAAAATATCCATTGAAAAAGAAATATGCAAAGGCTGTGCCCTATGTACAGTATCTTGTCCTCAAAAAATATTGGAAATATCAAAAACAGTAATCAATGCTAAAGGTTACTATATCGCCGAAGTTGTTGACCCATCTAAATGTACCGGTTGTACCGCTTGTGCTTTAATGTGTCCTGATGTGGCTATAACTGTTGAAAGGTAAGGTGAAATACTTTGTCAGAAAAATTATTAATGAAGGGAAACGAAGCTATTGCAACTGCTGCTATCAAAGCCGGCTGTAGATGCTTTTTCGGCTACCCTATTACTCCTCAAACAGAACTTGCTGCCTTTATGTCAAGAGAACTCCCCAAAATCGGCGGAACTTTCCTTCAGGCAGAATCTGAAATCGCTGCTATAAATATGGTCTTAGGCGCCGGCGCTTCAGGCGTTCGCGTTTTAACCTCCTCATCTTCTCCCGGCATCAGCCTTAAAACCGAAGGCATATCCTATATCGCCGGCTCAGATGTCCCTGCTGTTATTGTAAATGTACAAAGAGGTGGACCCGGATTAGGTGGTATACAACCGTCACAGGCTGATTACTGGCAGGCTACAAAAGCTACCGGTCACGGCGATTTCCACTTAATAGTTATCGCTCCGAGCACCGTTCAGGAAATGGTCGACTTAACAATTCTTGCTTTTGACCTGGCCGATGAATACCGTATGCCTGTTATGATACTTGCTGACGGTATGTTGGGTCAAATGATGGAGCCGGTTTCTATAGACGAAAATTATCAGCCTAAACAGTTTGATAATTCCTGGGCTTTGACAGGTCATAAAAACGAGAGAAAACATAATGTTATCAACTCATTGTACTTAACCCCTCAGGATTTGGAAAAAACTATAAACGATCGCTTTGCTAAATATGATATAATCAATTCAAAAGAGCAAAGATGCGAAGAGTATCTTGTAGACGATGCTGATATTATCATCGTTTCTTACGGAGCTTCTTCCCGCGTTTCAAGAAGTGCTGTAAACAGTGCCCGCGCTCAGGGTATTAAGGTCGGTATGATAAGACCTATCACTCTTTGGCCGTTCCCTGTTGATGCTATTGAAAAATATATCGATTCTGCTAAAGAATTTTTATGTGTAGAAATGTCAAAAGGTCAGATGGTTGACGATGTAAGACTTACTGTTAACGGTCGTAAACCCGTTTCCTTCTTCGGAAGAACAGGAGGTATTATTCCAACTCCTAAAGAGGTTCTGGAACAAATTAAAACTATTGATGGGAGGCTTAAATAATGGCTGTTGTTTTTAAAAAACCTAAGGCTCTTTTAGACAAGCCTTTTCACTATTGCCCCGGCTGTACTCACGGCATTGTTCATAGACTTGTTGCTGAGGTTATGGATGAACTTAATATAGAAGGTAAAACTGTTGGCGTTGCTCCTGTCGGATGCGCTGTAATGAATTATGATTATTTCGGCTGCGATATGATAGAAGCTCCTCACGGAAGAGCTCCTGCTGTTGCTACAGGTATTAAAAGAGCTCGCCCTGATAATATGGTATTTACCTATCAAGGTGATGGCGACTTGGCTGCAATCGGTACGGCTGAAACCGTTCACGCTGCAACAAGAGGCGAAAATATAACTGTTATCTTTATCAATAATGCAATTTACGGTATGACAGGCGGCCAAATGGCTCCTACCTCATTACCTAATCAGGTAACTCAGACTACTCCATACGGAAGAGATGTTTCATATTCCGGCTACCCTGTCAGGGTATGTGAGATGCTCTCAACTTTAGACGGCGTTGCTCTTGCTCAAAGAGTTGCTGTTGATTGTGTTAAAAATGTAGTAATCGCTAAAAAAGCTATCAAAAAAGGCTTTGAAAACCAAATAAATAAAAAAGGCTTCTCTATTATAGAAGTCGTTTCAACTTGCCCTACTAACTGGGGATTAACACCTGTTGATGCTCTGCAGTGGGTCAGAGATAATATGATTCCTTATTATCCTCTTGGTGTTTATAAGGATGAGGAGAAGGGAGCTCGACTAAAAAATGTCTAAAGATCTAAATATTTTACTTGCCGGCTTCGGTGGTCAAGGTATATTATTCGCAGGAAAATTTATTGCCGGTTGTGCTATGATAGACAAAAAACAGCTATCCTGGCTTCCGTCTTATGGCCCTGAGATGCGTGGCGGTACTGCAAACTGCAGCGTCTGTATATCAGATAACCTCATTGGTTCTCCGCTTGTTGTGAACCCGAATGTCTTCGTTGCTATGAACCTTCCCTCTTTTGATAAGTTTATTAACGAAGTAGAACCCGATTCCTATGTCTTTGTTGACAGCTCTCTTATTCATAAAAAAGTCGAAAGAACCGATTTGAAAGTCTTTTATGTCCCGGCTACAAATCTTGCTGTGGAAAATAATCTAAAGGGCCTTGCTAATATGATTATGATTGGTAAAATGTACAAAGAGCTTAAATTCTGCTCAGAAGAAGCCTTCCAGGAGGAACTTGTTAAGTGTATACCACCAAAAAAATCACATTTGCTCGAATTTAATAAAAAAGCTCTTGACTTGGGAATAAATTTGTAATATATTGTAAGTGTCCACCAAATCAACTTGAAAATTTTATTAAAATTTAATAAAAAACCTCTTGACTTGATTGCAGTTTTGTAATATATTGAAAGTGTCCCAGATGATCTGAATATTTTATTTAATAATAATGAACAGTGATGCATATTCTTTGTATTGCTGTTCTTTTGTTTGTATACTTAATACTTAAAACTTTCGATAAAATGTACTATAATATTTTTACGAAAATATGCAAATATTATAGTATATATCTCTAAATGATAAAAATTTAGTATGAAATTATTTTTAGGTTTAAGGAGGAATTGGAATTTATGACAACATATAAAATATTTAAAATTTCTTGTCTATCTAGGAAGTTCAAACTATCTTTATATGCGGTTTTAATCCTTGTCTCTTTGTTAACTTCTTTACTTTTTATATATGGCTTTTGTAATAATGATAATACTGAAAATATATCTTTATCAGTAGAAAATAAAATATCAGAAACTAACTATCTGAGAAATAGTACCGGTAAATTGAAATCTATCGACAAGGAATTTAAAATCAATTATAATACTGCATCTCAACAAAAAAACGTTGACCTGGCTCAGGCTAAAATCAATAGAGAAGCTCAAATAAAGGCCAATATGTACTATATCCCTGATCTGCCACTCTCAAGAAGCCTTCAGGAATATACATTTAACCTGTGTAAAGATAATAATATAAGCTATGAGCTTATTTTAGGCTTAATGTATTACGAAAGTAAATTCGATCCATATGTTGTTTCTTACAATACAAACGGCAGCTATGACAGCGGTATTATGCAGATAAATAGCTGTAACAAAGAGTATTTAAGAAAAACCTATGGCATCACAAATTTGATAGACCCTTATGAAAATATATTCGCAGGTATCAGTATGATTTCAGATGATATACTAAAATATGGCGAAAATGATGCCTTAATGGTTTATAATATGGGCCTTGGTGGATATTATAATGCTGTTGGCAGAGGAATATACAGCACTACTTATTCTAATGAAGTCCTCTCTAAAAAACAGGAAATAGAAAATATGGAAAAAGTAATTTAATTGTTAATTTGATTGGAGCAAATATTTATGAAAAGAAGTCAAATAAATAAAGCGCTAAAAGAAATGGAAAATATGTGCAAAAAACATAATTGCTATCTGCCGCCTTTTTGTCACTTCACTCCTGAGGACTGGCAGAACAAAGGCTCTGATTATGACGAGATTCGTGAGTGTATGCTCGGCTGGGATATAACTGACTATGGCACGGGAGATTTTGATAATTTCGGTTTTTCTCTTGTCACTCTCAGAAACGGTAATAAGTCATTGAAAAACAAATATAAAAAAGAATATGCCGAAAAACTAATATACCTAAAACAAAATCAGTATTCTCCTAATCATTTTCATTGGTATAAAACTGAAGATATAATCAATCGCGGCGGTGGAAATGTACTGATAACGGTTTATAACAGTAAGCCTGATGAATCTATTGATTATGAAAGTGATGTCACTATTACTACTGATGGACACACTTATACTGTACCTGCAGGCTCTAAAATCCGCCTGACTCCCGGAGAAAGTATTTTTATCGATAGGTATCTTTACCATGACTTCCAGGTCGAACCCGGCTCCGGAGATGTTCTGCTTGGCGAGGTCAGTAAGTGTAATGACGATTCCAACGATAATAACTTTAACCCGCCACTTAAAAGATTTCCTGAGATTGATGAGGATGAAAAACCCTATAGATTGCTTTGTAATGAATATCCCAAGGCAAATTCTAAACTATAGTATGCAGATCTGACTTTTGGGACAACCTTTTTTATTGCTGCCTTTATCACTACTTTTGTAATTTAACAAAAAAATATTGTGTATTATTGTAAAATTTTGTACGATATTGTATAATTTTATCAGTAGTATGTAAAAAGGTAGTGAACTTATGATTTACAGTAATTTAAAAAGCAAAACCAAGTTAATCTTATGTCTGTCGTTCTCTTTTATCTTTGTCCTGATGTGTTTCTTATCTTCAGGCATATCGGCAGACTCCAATAATAAGGTCTATACATTAGACCAAAATTATTTCTCTAAAGACTCTTACAGGATTATACAAAATAATTCACTTTTCTTCATAGTAAACGATTATCAAACCCATCTTACAATCACTCAATTTGACAGCTCATCAGGAGAATATCAAAAACTTTTTGAAAATAACAACAGTATAGTAGGTGTGGATGTAAAAGATGACGATGTGTTTATAGCTGAAAAACAAACACAGGATACCAAAAATTATTTAAGCGTTTCTGTTTTCGATATCAATGATTATACTAATCCTAAAGATAACTTTTTATATAATCTGTCTGATTACAGCAACGACTGCCTTTATGTAGATAAAAATGACAAATTTTTTGTGCTGTCAGCAGATCGCTGTTTTATTACATCCTTAAACACCAATAATGAATCTGCTCTTTCTGAACCAACAACCGAACCTGTAACTTTCAATATAGATAACGCTCCCCTAACATTAACTAAAGATTCTTCACATAATATATATGCTCAGACTAATAACAGCAATAGACTTTTCAGCCTTTCTCAAAACGGTTTCTCTGAACTTGTTATCCCTGATACTCCAGCTTCCTTTCCCCTTAGCCTTATTTCCGATAATGCTTTGATAGATTCATCAGGTAAAATTTTTTATATTTCAGACGAAGATAACTCTCTTGTCTATTCTTTTGCTACAAGCTGTAATAATAATGTCGCCTGCATAGATAATGATATAATCTATACTTTATGCTCTGATTGTATCTTGCTCTTAGATCTTAACAGCTGCAAAGAATCAGGACAAATTGATATTAAAACTTCTCCGCACACTATTAAATCAACTGAGCAAAATTTAATTTGCTTCTCTGATAGCCAAGATACTTTAACTATACTTATAACTGACAAAACTGCAAAACCTGTCGATCTTAGATCTGTTGATGTAAACAGTAATTTGTTTGTCTTTACTCCTGATAAAATAACTGATCTTGACTCTGATATGCAGGACTTTTCCGTAATGCTTGATAAAGATAACATAATAGCCGGCAATCGCGGTCCTATTGAAGTTCAAATTTCTTATAACGATACCACATTATCTCTTACAACCGAGAATGGTGTTGATTTTAACGGCTGTGATGAAATAAAATTTACTATCGAAGATTTAACCGGAATCGGTAACTATTATGTTTCTGTTTTCGGCCTTTGCGATACCTCAGGCAAACCCTTGAAGCTAAACTTTACACTTGAAGTGTCAGAGCCTTCTAAAGAACCGTCCAAGTCCCCTTCTTCTGATTACATAAGCTCATCTGAAGAACCACAAAGTAAAAAACCTTCTTCATCTTCACAAGATGAATCCTCTTCAGAAAACGAATCAGTCAGCGAATATTCAGAACTTGACAGCGATATTTATACCATAGACACAGACCGGAAATTTATACTCGGTGTTCAAAGCGCTACGACAATCGCTATGATGAAAAATCACTTAAACTGCAAAAACCCGATTTTTTATGACCAATCAGGAGATGTCGTTAAATCCGGAAAAGTCGGTACGGGTTTTCTTGTAAAGCCAAACGAAAACGATTCTGATGATGACTGCTTTACTATTATATTGTACGGCGATTTAACCGGCGAAGGTAATATAAACTCAAGAGATCTTACTTTGATAATCGAATATGTCTTACAAGGTTCAGAACTCGAGCCTTACCGCAAAGAGGCAGCTGATCTCAACTGCGACGGAGTTGTTGATGAAATTGATATTGCTTGTCTTAATAATATGATATAACTCATCTTTACTGCTCTCCCCCCTTTATTCTTCATTGTAATTAAAATGTAACTTTACAATGAGTATTCTTAAATATTATAATATTAGTGTGATACTTTTTAAAAAATTTTAAAGGAGATATGCAGATGCTAAAAAAGATTTTCAGGTCAAAAGTATTCCTTATAACTGTGAGCATAGTTATTGTCGTTCTCGCCGCTTTAGGTATAACTGCCAAAATTTTATATGACAACTATAGCGATCAGATTAGTCAGGCTATTGACAAAGATACTATTTATGACGGAATTTTTATCAATAATGTTGATGTTTCAGGTAAAACTAAAGAAGAGGCTTTGGAACTTGTCAAACCATTAGAGCCTTCGCTTCGTGAAAATGTCAATATCAATGTCTTAGTCGGTGAGCAATCATACCCTATGACTACTGATAATGTCAGTTTCAATTTTGATACCGAGGCTGTTGTAGATCAGGCTTTTATGTACGCTAAAGAAGGTTCTCGTATTGAACGCTACATCAAAGTTACTAATTTGCCTGAAAATCCTGTCAACTTCTATATAAGTCATAGCATTCCTGCTGAAAATGAAAATCTACAGAATTTTGTCAACTCTGTAGCCGAACAGGTTCGTGTTGAGATGAAACCTCCTCATGTCAGCGAATTTAATCCCGGTACCCAAAATCCTTTTGTTTATCACGACGGTATCGATGGCGTAGACCTTAACAGCGAAAAACTAAAAACAGATCTTATCACAACTCTTCAAAGTAATGTCTATAGCTGTGATATCGCTGCTGAAACCGTTATAACTCCATTTACCGGCACTATGGATGATTTACCCTCTCAAACCGTCTTAATCTCCTCTTACTCTACCGTATCAACCAATACTCCAAACGGAAATAAAAATATGGCTCTTGCTTTAGCTTCTGCTAATGGCTCAATTATCGAACCCGGCGAAACATTTTCTTTTAACGCTCATACTGGTAACTCTGCCTCAACTGCTAACGGATATTTACCTGCTTCTGCTATCGGTGCTGATGGCTCCTTTACAGATGAAATAGGCGGCGGCATTTGTCAGGCTGCAACCACTATTTACGGCGCTGCACTAAGAGCTAATATGACAATAACATCAAGGGCTAATCACTCTTACCCTTCTACATATGTTCCTGTTGGTCAGGATGCTACCATAGGTTATCCATATACAGACTTCTGTTTCAGAAATGACAGCGGTTATAGCGTGTTTATCGCAGCGTCTATGAGTGGAACTACTCTTTCTGTTTCCATTTACGGTTATCAACCTCCGGAGTGGGATACAATAGAAGTCTCAAGCCAAACTACCAGCACTATTCCTGCTCCCGGCCCTCAGTACATAGAAGACCCCAGCTTGCCGGCCGGAACTCAAAAAGTAAAACAACAGGCTTATAACGGCTATACAGCTGTAGGACAAAAGACCTTTTATAAAAATGGTGTCGTCGTCAAAACAGAGGCCATTCCTTCTTCCTACTACAAAGAAAAAGGTGCTATAATTTTAGTCGGTGCTAAAGAGGAACCACCGGAAAGTAAAGAAAGCTCGTCTGAATCTTCATCTGAAACCCCTTCTTCTCAGGCTCCGCCCCCTGCACCCCCATCTTCTGAGGCTCCTTCTTCCGAAAACACTTCAACCGAAACACCAACTCCTGCTGAGCCGAGTGCTGTAAATTTAGAGCCTGAATCATTATCTGAAGCACCATCTGAATAACACCGCTTTAAACTTATATTTAACTTCATTAAGATACTTTAATTTAATATAGTTTCAAAAAATAGTACAGTCATTTTAGGGACGCAGGGTGTTGAAAAGCTGCTTAATAACAAGATTTTATAGAAATATTTTTAGCTTTAGTAAAATAATAGAATCTTTCTGCCTACTTTTTGACATTTTTATTTGTTTTGGTTTCTTATTTGGAAACTTAAACTATATTAACCGACCTTTTTAATCTGCGTTATTGTAAACTTTAAAGGTCAGATTTTATTCTATGAGGAGGTTTGTTTGTATGAAAAAAACAGCTTTTGCCGGAGGACTAATGATCGATGGTACCGGCGCACCGCCAATTCAAGACAGTTTATTACTTGTTGAAGGCAAAAACATAGTCTATGCCGGAGAAAAGTGTGAGATTCCGGCGGATTATGAAATTATTGATATCGGTGGTAAAACAATTATTCCCGGTATAATAGATGCACATTTGCATTTTTCCGGAAATCTTACTGAAAATGATACTGACTGGGTTATGGAGGACAATCTCCAAAAGGCCGTCGTCGCAGTACAGCAATCACACGAGTGTCTTGAGGCCGGACTGACAACTGTTGGTGAGATATCACGCTTTGGAATCCATATTAGAAATATGGTAGAAGCCGGTGTTATGAGTGGTCCGCGTATTGTGGCAACCGGTTTGGGCTTTTGTGCAACTGCCGGTCACGGAGATTCTCATTGTGTTTCAGTGGCTATGAATAAAGACTCTCATCCGTGGGCCGAATGTGTGGATAGTCCTTGGGATCTCCGAAAAGCCGTAAGACGCAGACTCCGCGAAAATCCTGATGCTATAAAAATCTGGGCTACAGGCGGCGGTATATGGCGCTGGGATGTGGGTGCAGACCCTCATTACAGCGAAGAGGAGATACAGGCTGTTGTTGATGAATGTAAACTTCGCAACATTCCTGTCTGGTCACACTGCTTCGGTGAAGCTCTGCCATCTGTCAAGGCCGGCGCTGATTTTATTATTCACGGCTGGGAACTAAGCGAGGAAACTCTTGATATTATGGCCGATAAGGGTCTGATGCTTTGTCCTACTATTGCTTTCCTGCCGGCTTGGTTTGCTACCTATCCTCCTAAATATATCCCTGAAGTTCACGATAAATATGAAGGTGCTACCACTACCGAAAAAGAACTTAACCGTATGTATGAAACCTTGCGTAAGGCTGCAGACAAAGGTATTATTTTAACTATCGGCTCTGATTCCTTTAACTCTCGCATTACTCCATACGGCATCACCACATTAGAAGAAATGTATGCCTTTGTTCAAAAGGTGGGTATCAGTGAGCTTGAAACCATTAAGGCTGCTACTCTCAACGGGGCAAAAGCTCTGCGCGTTGATGATGTGACCGGTTCTCTTGAAGCCGGAAAAAGTGCTGATCTTCTTGTCATTAACGGTAACCCTTTGGATGATATCACTGCAATTTCTGTTGATAATATGAATATCATTATGAAAGAAGGCTGTATCATTAAAAATCAATAATTCCCTGACCGTCAATATAGACACATTTTGTATTAGTTTATATATGTGAAAGGATTTATCTTATATGAAAAATAAAAAATTGATAGGCTCATTATGCATTATCGGTACAACCATTGGTTATGCTTTAGTTCCATCATTGTCTTTTTTGGCCTTCCAAAACAATATTTCTTCAGAAACGATTCTTTTTAACAAGTTTCTCTATGCTTCCATAATGGTTTGGGCTTATATAGCTATAAAAAGACTTCCATTTCGTTTGAATAGAAAATCTGTAAAGGGTATATCTATAGTATCACTTGCCTATGTAGGCATAAATACAACCCTTTATCTTGCTTTTGACTACATTAGTGGCTCTCTTGCGACAATCATTTCTTTTAGTTTCCCAATTTTTGTTATTGTTTTGGAAATGATTAGAGGTCGTGAGAAAAAAAGCTTTGTTAAAATACTTGCGGTATTATTATGTTTATGCGGTTTAGGCATAACAGTTTGGTCGCCCGGATTAGAGATAAATATGATAGGTGTTATGTTCGCCTTAATGTGTGCTTTGTTTTACACTGTTTATACTATCGGTCTTTCTTCTGAATCGCTTGATGGTATGAATTCCATTGTTACTGCCGGATATGTTCTTCTCACCTCTGCTGTAGTAAACGGCGTTCGTTGCGGTGTGGCCGGTGAGCCTATGTTCTCCGGTTCTTACCTTATATTCCTGTTAGCCTTAGCTTGTGCTTTTGCTCCAATTCTTCTTTTTTGCGTAGGCGTAAAAATGATAGGTCCAAGCAACGCTGCTATTATAAATACTTCTGAACCCGCTTTTGCTTGTGTTTTCGGTTTTCTACTTGTTGGAGATATCATAACACCTGCCATGATAATTGGGGGAGCTATTGTTATCGCTTCTGTTCTTTTTATCAATATAATGGAAAGAAAAGCCTCTTCTTCAGGCTCTAAAGATAATAAAGATTTAAAAGTTACATCCAATACTCAAAAATAATGACGACTTGTTTTAACTTAACACAAGACAAACTTGCAAAAACATACTAAAATTACGCTAATATAACTAATATAAATGGATACATACTAAAATAGTATGTATCCATTTTTTATTTCTGTATATCATCTTTATCTTTGTCTTGACTGCCACAGCCGCAACCGGAACTACTGCACTTTCCCCCACATTCCTTAGCACAAGGACAGCCAATACACATATTACCTCGCTTCTTAGAACGAATAATATACCATATAATACATAGAACTATAATACATAAAATCAATATAACTATAATATTTTCCATAACTTATACCCTGATAAATAATTCTAACTTCTGGCTCCGCTTAAAGCATAATCTGATTTTATCTTTTTGTTTGTATTCATTATAATTCCAACTACTATTCCTGCCATAGCAACTACAGCAACTAAACCTGCAATAGCTGCTCCGATGTTAAGCGGATCTCCGACAATCAAACTTCCAACAGTATAAACAACATATGCTACTGTATATCCAACCGCAAACTGTAATCCAATACCGCCCCAAAGCCATTTGCTGCTCTTCATTTCTGCGTTCATAGCTCCTATAGCTGCAAAACAAGGTGGAGTGTAAAGATTAAACATTAAATATGCAAGTGCTGCAACCTTTGTTATTGCCATTATTCCTGCTACTTCTGTTCCTGCTCCTTCCATAAGTGCAAGTTCTTCTGTATCAATCAGATTCTCAAGCCCTACAAAACAAACAGCAAGTGTTCCGACAACATTCTCTTTTGCTATAAATCCTGTAACAGCTGCTGCTGCAAGCTGCCAGGATAATACACCTACAATAGGTACTAGCAAATAGGCAAACGGAGATGCAATAGCTGCAAGAATAGACTCATCAGCACTCTGTGCAACCTGTAAATCCCACGCAAAAGTCTGCATTAGCTGTACTGCCATATTGCAAAGTAAAATAATAGTCGCTGCTTTTACTATGTATGCCCAGCCACGACTGCACATAGACTTAAACGCTCCCCACAAAGACGGCACTTTGTATTCAGGAAGCTCTATTATGAAAAATGATTTCCTTGCTTTATAACCGGCAACCTTATTAACAAGAAGTGCCCCAAAGAAAATAAGCGCTATTCCCGAAAGATACATCAATGTGCTTACCCAGCCGGCATCATCAAAAAATGCTCCTGCAAATAAAGCTATAACAGGTATCTTTGCGCCACACGGCATAAATGGTGCAAGCATCGCTGTAGCTCTTCTTTCACGTTCGTTACGAATGGTGCGACTTGCCATTATTCCCGGAACTGCACAACCAATCGTGATAACAATAGGAATAACCGATTTGCCCGAAAGCCCAACTTTCTTGAATATCGGATCAAGCACAACCGCAACTCTCGACATATATCCGCAGTCTTCAAGTAACGCAATCAAGAAGTACATAACCATAACAAGCGGTAAGAATCCTACAACAGCTACAACTCCGCCGATAACTCCATCAACTAAGATCGCTGAAAGAAGCGGACTTGCATTCGCAAGTAGCTCGCCGACCCATTCCTGAAATGTCTCAAGCCACCCTACAAGCACATCTGCAATCGGAGTACCTACCCAAACCTGTGAGATCTGAAAAACAAGAAACATTACAACGGCAAATATCGGAATTCCAAGCCATTTATTAGTAATAACACTATCAATTTTATCTCCAAAATTCTTATCTTTGGTCAATACTTTTCGTGTTTCAACTTCTTTTATAATTTCTTTGACAAAATCAAATCTCTTGCGATCAGCCGCTTCAACAAGTGTCTTATCCGTAAAGTCGATCTCATCTTGTATGTATGGTGCTTTTTGAGTGTTCTGAGCGTGTTTGACAGCCTCCTCAATGACAGTATTTAATCCTGCAGCCGATATAGAGACAGTTTTAACAACCGGGCACCTAAGCTTTTCAGATAAGCCTTTTACATCAATTTTAATACCTTTCTTCTCATTGAGATCCACCTTATTAAGTGCTACCACAACCGGAATACCGAGTTCTAAAAGCTGAGTTGTGAAGAAAAGGCTGCGGCTTAAATTAGTCGCGTCAACAATATTTATAATGACATCAGGTTTTTCCTTCTTTACATACGAGCTTGTTATACTTTCCTCACTTGTAAATGGCGACATTGAATATGCTCCGGGAAGGTCAACAGCAATCAACTGCTGCCCTTTTGCATAAGCCTTTTTTATTTGGTGTTCTTTTTTGTCTACTGTAACACCAGCCCAGTTACCGACCTTTTCATTACGACCGGTCAGCACATTATACATTGTGGTTTTACCGGAATTTGGGTTGCCTGTTAAAGCAATTCTCATCAGAATATCCTCCTTCAAAATTAAATACTATACGGTTAGTTAGCGGCCGCTAACTCAAGAGCAAAAAAAGTTAGCACACCGCATAAGCCATCAGAGTTATATCATAATGGCTTCGGCTAACTGAGAGTCAATATTATAGCGACCGTCTTTAATAGATACCGTACATCCGCCCTTGCGATGAGCAATAACTGTAATTGCTTCACCGGCATAACAGCCAAGTGAGAATAAAAAAGCCTCCAATTCTTCATCATCCGTATCGATATGACGAATAATATACTCCTCGCCTTCTACAGCATCTTTCAAAGTCATATTATAACCCTCCATTCTTTATTTATGTTAAACACGCCAACACAAATAAGATTTATTAGCCGAGGCTAACTCTATTACAAAAATAATAGTTAGCGGTTGCTAACTTCATATAAGAGTATACACCCCCGAATATCATTTGTCAAGAGTTTTTTTCTTTTTTCTTAATTTATTGCTTAATTTATTCGATATTTGACAACATATACAATTTTTTCTTAACTTTTCTTTAAGTATTATGTTTTTTCTTTACTTTTTGTAACCTTGATGTTATACTTATCTTGTGGTGT